>JADLCO010000045.1 GCA_020847115.1 Pseudomonadales bacterium
AGTGCCGGCCGCCAGCGCATCAACCACAGCAGCGAGCGCTTTCTCGGCGGCGTCGCCTGGCGGCAGAACGAACAGACCTTCGATTCCGCCCGCGCCCAGCTCACGCCGCGGCCGGGTCTGACGGTGGATTACAGCTACATCTGGCGGATCAACCGGGTGTTCGACCCCGACACCGACCTGGGCGATTTCCCCGGCAACACCGCGCTCGGCGAGTACGAGGGTGACAACCACGCGGTGTACGCCGGCTACGATCTCGGCGGCGGCCACAGCCTCGCGGGCTTCGGCTATCTGCTCGACATCGACGAACTGCCCAATCTCTCCAGCCGCACCTGGGGCATCGAGTACAAGGGCACCGCCAAAGTCTCCGCCGACGTCGCGCTGGGGATCAACCTCTCCGCCGCGCGCCAGTACGACTCCGGCGACAGCGCCCTCGATTACAGCGCGCCCTATTACTTCGGCGAGGTCAACGCGATGATGACGCCGGTGCGCATCAGCGGCGGTGCCGCGCAGCCGATCCCCCTGGTGTTCGGCGTCGGCTACGAGGTGCTGGGCAGTGACGACGGCGTCGCCTTCCAGACCCCGCTCGCCACGCTGCACAAGTTCCAGGGCTTTGCCGACAAGTTCCTGGTCACGCCGCCCGACGGCATCCGCGACGGCTATCTCAAGGCCGGCATCACCCTGTACGGCGTCGCCGTCACCGCCTTCTACCACGACTTCGAATCCGATCGCGGCAGCGATGACTACGGCGACGAGATCGATCTGGTGGCCAACTACCCGATCAACGCCAACTTCAGCGCCATGCTCAAGTATGCCAGCTATCGGGAGGGGGACCTGGCCTCGGCGCGCGATACCGACAAGCTCTGGCTGATGCTGACGGCGACCTTCTGACCCGATTTCCCTCGGCAGTGCTTTGGGGGGCACCGCGGGATGCCCCGTTTTTTGCTTGTCTCCAGCGGTCAGTATCCGGGGCGTGCAGTAACTTGAGTACCGATGCCGTTGCAGTGCTTCGCGTCATGCTGGTGGACGATCACCCGCAGCGCGCGGCCATGGTCGAGGCGGCACTGGCGCGCTGCGGATTTCGCGTGGTGGCGGTGCTCGCCTCCGCCTCCGGGCTGTTGTTCCAGATGGAACGACAGCGCCCCGACGTGGTGATGATCGACCTGGAGTCGCCCGACCGCGACATCCTCGACAGCCTCGCGGTGCTCAATCGCCACCAGCCCACACCGGTGGTGATGTTCGCCCGCGAGCAGGATCCGGCCTTTATCCGCGAGGCCATCGCCGCCGGCGTGAGCGCCTATCTCGCCGAGGGAGTGGACCCGGACAAGGTGCGCACCGTGATCGAGGTGGCCATTGCCCAGTTCGGGCGCTACCAGGCGCTGCGCCAGGAGTTCGAGGAGGCGCGGCAGCAGCTGGCGGAGCGCAATCTCGTCGATCGCGCCAAGCGCCTGTTGATGGCGCACCAGAAGATCGACGAGGCCCAGGCCTACGCCCAGATGCGCAAGCTGGCGATGAACACCCACCAGACCATGGCCGCGGTGGCGACCGGGGTGCTGGCGATTCTCGACAAAAATTCGGCGGAGTCCCCCTGATGACCGTTTTTGATGCTGGACGGGTGACCCTGCCACCGGCCGAGCAGATCGAGCTCACCCTGGGTTTCATGCGTCTGACCGATGCCGCCCCCCTGGTGGTGGCACGCGAACTGGGCTTTTTTGCACGCTTCGGGCTCGACGTGCAATTGGTGCGGGAAGTGTCCTGGGCCAATATCCGCGACAAGGTCACCGTGGGTGCGCTGGACGCCGGCCAGATGCTGGCGCCCATGCCGCTGCTCACCTCCCTCGGCGTCGGCGGCCTGCGCTGTCCACTGCTCACCGGACTGATGCTCAACCTCAATGGCAACGCCATCACCCTGGCTGCGGGGCTGTACGACCAGCTGGCGGGGACGGCAGACCCGCCCGCGGCGCCGCTGCGCACTGTGCAGGCGCTGGCCCGCCACGTCACCGCGACCGGCGAGCGTCTGACGCTGGCGACCGTGTATCCCTTCTCCACCCACACCCTGCAGCTGCGGCAGTGGCTGGCCGCTGGCGGCATCGATCCCGATAGCCGGCTGCGCCTGGTCGTGCTACCCCCGGAGCAGATGGTGGACAGCCTGGCCCAGGGCCTGATCGATGGCTTCTGCGTCGGCGAGCCCTGGAACTCGGCGGCGGTGCAGGCCGGGGTCGGGGTGATTGCGGCGTCCGGCTACGAAGTCTGGAACAACGCGCCGGAAAAGGTGCTGGGGGTGACCGCGGCCTGGCACCAGGCGCATCCGGGCAGCCATCTGCGCCTGCGCCTGGCGCTGATGGAGGCGGCGCGCTGGCTGGTCGACCTGGAGCACCGCCGTCAGGCCGCGGAGCTGCTCGCTGCACCCCGCTATCTGGATCTGCCGCAGGCGCTGCTGCTGCCGGCATTACTCGGTGAGCATCGCTATCGCCGCAATGGCAGTCCGGTTACCAACCCGGACTTCCTGGTGTTTCATCGTTATCAGGCGGGCTTTCCCTGGCGCTCCTGTGCCGAGCTGCTGGCCGGCGACTGCCTGGCGCTGCTGGGCAGGTCCCTGCCGACGACGGACCTGTCGGCGCTGGCCGCGGCCTGCTATCGCACCGACCTCTATCGCGACGCCGCGCGCGTGCTCGGCTGGCCCTGTCCCTCGCGCGATCACAAACCCGCCGGCGAGCATGCCGAGGCCTACGATCTCGAACCGGGCGTGCGCCTGGGTGCCGATCGGGTGATGGCCGCGGCCACCGCGACCTGAGTTCCGGCGCCGCGCCGGGAGCGCACTCGTCAGGCCGTCTGGGGCGGCATCGAGAGCCACCTGATAGCAGATCGCCCGCCGGATCACTGGTACGTCGCGGTGATGCTAAGATAAGAACAATTACCATTCAGGCGCATCGCGTGAGATTGGCCGAATTGCCCCGCCGGGTTCCCGGCATCGTGGCTTCCGTCGAGGACCAGGGCCCGAACGACAGCATCGCACGGCGCCTGCGTGAATTGGGTTTCGTGGCAGGGGAGCAGGTCGAGGTAGTGGCCGTGGGCCCGATGGGCAGCGAACCGATCCTGGTACAGGTGGGATTCACCCGTTTCGCGTTGCGCCGCGCCGAAGCGGCGCGGGTACGGCTGCTCGATGGGGCTGGCGCATGAACGCCGAAACCCTAGCGCCGCTGCGCCTCGCCCTGGTCGGCAACCCGAACTGCGGCAAGACCGCGCTGTTCAACCAGCTGACCGGCAGTCGACAGAAGGTCGCCAACTATGCCGGCGTCACCGTCGAGCGCAAGGAAGGCCGCCTGCGCGGCCCGTCCGGCCGCAGTTACGCGGTGCTCGACCTGCCGGGAGCCTACAGCCTCAACGCCGCCAGCCTCGACGAGGCGGTGGCGCGCGACGTGATCCGCGGTTGCTATCCTGGCGAGGCCGCGCCCGACGCGCTGGTCTGCGTGATGGATGCGACCAACCTGCGCCTGCATCTGCGCTTCGCGCTGGAGCTGCGCGAACTGGGCAAGCCGATGATCGTCGCGGTGAACATGATGGATGCGGCGCGCCGACGTGGTATCGGCATCGACCTAGTCGAACTCGAAAGGCTGCTCGGAGTACCGGTAGTCGAGACGGTCGCGGTCCGACGTCACGGCGCACGCGCACTGGTGGAAAGGATCGAGCGCATGGCCGAAGCGCTGCACGCGCCAACCCAGCGGCTTGGCAAGGGCGCCGATCTGCATGCCGAGACGCGCCGCCTGCTTGCCGCCACGGTGCGCATGCCCGCGCGCACTGCGCGCATCGACGATGCGCTCGATCGCTGGCTGCTGCATCCGCTGTTCGGCCTGCTGGCGCTGGCGATGGTGATGTTCCTGATCTTCCAGGCGGTGTATGCGTGGGCGACACCGTTGATGGACCTGATCGATGCCGGCACCGCATGGCTGGGCGAGACCGTCGGCGCGGTGCTGCCGGAAGGTCCGCTCAGCAGCCTGCTGGTCGACGGCATTATCGCCGGCGTCGGCGGGGTGATCGTGTTCCTGCCGCAGATCCTGATCCTGTTCGCCTTCATCCTCGCGTTGGAGGAGAGCGGCTACCTGCCGCGCGCGGCGTTCCTGCTCGACCGGATGATGGCCAGCGCCGGCCTGTCCGGGCGCTCGTTCATCCCGCTGCTGTCCAGTTTCGCCTGCGCGATTCCCGGAATCATGGCCACGCGCAGCATCCAGGACCCGCGCGACCGTCTCGCCACGATTCTGGTCGCGCCGCTGATGACCTGTTCGGCACGGTTGCCGGTCTACGCGTTACTGATCGGCGCCTTCATCCCGCAGAAGACCGTGTGGGGCGTGTTCAACCGGCAGGGGCTGGTGTTGTTCGGCCTGTATGCCGCGGGTGTCGCCAGCGCGCTGCTGGTGTCGTGGGTGATGAAGCAGTGGCGCCGCGACAAGGGCGAGCACGCGTTGTTGCTGGAACTGCCGTCGTACCGTGTGCCGCATGCGCGCGATCTGCTGATCGGCCTGTGGGAACGGGCGATGATCTTCCTCAAGCGCGTCGGCGGCATCATCCTGGCGCTGACGGTCCTGCTGTGGGTGCTGCTTTATTTCCCCAATGGTGGCGCCGACGTCACCCAAAGCCTCGCCGGCCGCATCGGACAGGCGCTGAGTGTGGTGTTCGCGCCGGTCGGCTTCAACTGGCAGATCTGCATCGCACTGATTCCCGGCCTGGCCGCGCGTGAAGTCGCGGTGTCATCGCTGGCCACGGTGTACGCGCTGTCGACCGCTGACGACACGGCCGCGGCGCAGGCATTGGCGCCGCTGATCAACGATGGCTGGTCGCTGGCCACCGCGCTGTCGCTGCTGGTCTGGTACATCTACGCGCCGATGTGCATCTCCACGCTTGCGACGATCAAGCGCGAGACCAATTCGTGGAAGCAGATGGCCGGGGCGACGGGCTACCTGTTTGCGCTGGCGTACGCGGCCGCGTTCGCGACCTACCAGGTCGCCGTGCTGCTCGGAGCTGGATGAGCCGATGAGCGCTTCGCTACTGCTGCAATACGTCGTGATCGCGCTGGCGGTGATCGTCAGCGCGTGGGTGGTGGCGAAGAAGCAGTTCCCCGGCGGCGTGCGCCGGCTGCGCATGGCGCTGGCGATCCCGATGCTGCGCGAGGGCAGGCCGGCATGGCTGCGGACGCTGGGCAGGAAGATCGCTTCGCAAGTCCGATCCGGAGCAGGCGGCTGCGGCGGCTGCCGCAAGTGCGATTAGGCGGCTCCTCTCCCTCCGGCGGGGCAGAGAAGATCTTGGTGCCAAAGCCGGCGGAACTTTCTCTTCAGGTCGCCGCACTGCGCCATTTCGGCCGATTGCGAGAAGCTGCGCTTTTCGCCTGGGTGCCGGTCGAGTAATGGCCGCGGCCACCACGCCTTGAATCCCGACTCCATCCCAGGTGCGCGCCATAACGGTGCGAATGCACCTCGGGAGCGCATCGGACCGCTCGTCCCAAGCTGGGGGAGAGGGCTTTCAGCCTGGCTCCGCCGGCATTCGACGGCTGCCGGGGCAACGCTGTAACGCAGCGGATAAGCGGACGGTTTTCAACGGGTTGCCCTGAACGATCCGCCGATCCCGCGCGCGGGGGATGCGGCACCAGGGTCGGGCGATCGCAGTTGGCATGGTGCCTGCAAAAGAATCCGTGCCGGGCGCACAGCCACCTCGTCCGGCAAAAGACCGGGTGTTCCCCAGCTGGTCAGGGCAACGCAGCCCACTTCGGCACCGCCGAAGTGGGCTTTTTTATTGGCGCAGGCAAGCGCCCCATCAGGAGTGATCGCTATGCGAGTGCAGTCATCCAGGGTTCGGTCGAGGGTTTCGCGGTGGGTCGCGGCGCTGCTGGCCGCGTGTTCCGCCACCGCTGGAGCGGCCGTGGGCCCGCCGGAGAAGGAGGGCCTGAAGCTCGGTTTCATCAAGCTCACCGACATGGCGCCGCTCGCCATCGCCTACGAGAAGGGCTATTTCGAGGACGAAGGGCTCTACGTAACGCTGGAAGCCCAGTCCAACTGGAAGGTGTTGTTCGACGGCGTGATCAGCGGCGTGCTGGACGGCGCCCACATGCTGGCACCGATGCCGCTGGCGGCGGCGACCGGAGTCACCACCAGCGCCGAGGTCATCGCGCCGCTGACTCTGTCCTACAACGGCGCGGCCATCACCGTGGCCAGCGCGGTCTGGGCGGAGATGAAGCCGAACGTGGCGATGGCCGACGGCAAGCCGGTGCATCCGATCAGCGCCTCCGCGCTCAAGCCCGTGGTCGAGAGTTACCGCGAGGTGGGCAAGCCATTCAACCTGGGCATGACCTTCCCCATCGGCACCCACAACTACATGTTGCGCTACTGGCTCGCCGCGGGCGGCATTCATCCCGGCTATTACGCGCCCGCCAAGGGTGACAACAGCGGCAGCGTCGATGCCCAGGCGCTGCTGTCCGTGGTGCCGCCGCCGCAGATGGTGCCCACCATGAGCGCCGGCACCACGGTGGGCTACTGCGTGGGCGAACCCTGGAACCAGCAGGCGGTGTTCACCGGTCTGGGCGTGCCGGTGGTGACCAGCGAAAACATCTGGCCGGACGGCACCGACAAAGTGTTCGGCATCACGAAGTCTTTTGCCGAACGCTACCCCAACACCACGGTGCGCCTGGTCAAGGCCATCATCCGCGCCGCCGCCTGGCTGGATGCCGACGACAACGCCAATCGTGCCGAGGCCGTGCGGATCATTTCGCAATCCACTTATGTGGGCGCGGAGGAAAAGGTCATGGCCAACAGCATGACCGGCACCTTCGAGTTCGAGAAAGGCGACAAGCGGCCGATCCCGGACTTCAACAAGTTCTTCCGCGGCTACTACGGCTATCCCTATGCCTCGGACGCGGTCTGGTGGCTGACCCAGATGCGCCGCTGGGGCCACATCCCCGAGCAGAGGTCGGACAGCTGGTATCTGGAAACCGCCAAGGCCGCGTATCGCGGCGACATCTTCGTCACCGCCGCACGCGAGCTGATCGCGGAGGGCAAGATGAAAGCCGAAGACTTTCCCGACTTCAGCACCGACATCAGCTTCAAGCCGCCGCGCAAGAGTCCACTGGACGGCATCGAGTTCGACGGCCGCCAACCCAACGCCTACCTGGATCAGTTTCCGATCGGCCTGAAAGGCGCCGAGGTGGTGCAGTAGGCCAGGACCTGTCGGTCAGACGCACGGCCCGTGCTCATGACCTTGCCGCTGCGAGTCGCGCACTACGGATGGCCGCGGTGCAATCTGGAGGAGTATCGATCATGGCTTCGTTGAAACCCGTCGCGAGCGCGCTGCGCTCCGATCTTCCCGCCAGCACAGTGGCGACCCCGGCTGCCGAGCCGGAGCGCGGCCGCACCGGCGCCGTCACCGCGGGGCGCTCTGCGACCGCTGCACCACCGGCGGCCGCCGCCACGCCGCTGCCGGTGCGCGTCAACCGCCTGCTGCGCTTGGCCGGGCTCGACTGGTTCGTGCCCCTGGTGAACCTGTGTGCTGGCGAGAACCCCCGCGCCCAGCTGCGCGCCATGTGGCTGATGATCGGCGTGCCGCTGGCGTCGATCGCGCTGTTCGTGCTGCTGTGGGGCTGGGGTGCGGCGCAGATCGAGACCAGCCTCGGCGCCATCCCGGGTCCGGCACAGGTGGTGGCGGAAGCGCGCACGCTGGTCGCCGAGCACCGCGCCGAGCGCGAGCGCGAGGCGGCGTTCCACGTCCGCCAGGAAGAGCGCAATGCCGCCCGGCTCGCCGCGGATCCCACTGCTCAGATCCGCACCATTCCCTACACCGGCAAGCCCACCTATTTCGATCAGATCCGCACCAGCCTGTTCACGGTGTTCACCGGCTTTCTGCTCGCCACCCTGGTGGCGGTGCCGCTCGGCATCCTGTGCGGGATGAGCGCCACCATCAACACCGCGCTCAATCCGCTGATCCAGATCTTCAAGCCGGTGTCGCCACTGGCCTGGCTGCCCATCGTCACCATGGTGGTGAGTGCGCTCTATGCCACCAGTGCCGACAGCTGGTTCGAGAAATCCTTCATCACCTCGGCGATCACCGTGAGCCTGTGCTCGCTGTGGCCGACCCTGATCAACACCGCGGTGGGTGTTGCCTCCATCGACAAGGACTTGCTCAACGTCGGCCGGGTGCTGCGCCTCAGCAAGCGCACCCAGGTGACCCGGATCATCCTGCCCTCGTCGCTGCCGCTGATCTTCACGGGCCTGCGGCTCTCGCTCGGCGTCGGCTGGATGGTGCTGATCGCCGCCGAGATGCTGGCGCAGAACCCGGGGCTCGGCAAATTCGTCTGGGACGAATTCCAGAACGGCAGCTCCAGCTCGCTGGGCCGGATCATGGTGGCGGTATTCACCATCGGCATCATCGGCTTTCTGCTCGATCGCGTGATGCTGACGCTGCAGAAGCTGTTTTCGTTCGGCGAAGTGCGCGGATAGGAGGCGGCGATGACCTTGTTGGCATTGCAGGGCGTGGCCAAGAGCTACGGCGAGGGCGCGGCGCGCACCTCAGTACTGCGCGATATCAATCTGGAGCTCCGGGAGGGCGAGTTCGTCGCCATCGTGGGTTTCTCGGGCAGCGGCAAGACCACCCTGATCTCGGCCATCGCCGGGCTGATAGAGCCGGATGCGGGCACCATCACCAAGAACGGCGCTCCGATCCGGGGCCCAGGGCCTGATCGCGGCGTGGTGTTCCAAAGCTATTCGCTGATGCCCTGGCTCACGGTGCAGGGCAACGTGGCGCTGGCGGTGAATCAGGTGTTCGCCGCTTGGCCCAAGGAAAAGCGCGCAGCCCAGGTGCGCAAGTATGTGGAGATGGTCGGCCTGGGCCCCGCCGCCGAAAAACGGCCCGCGGAACTGTCCGGAGGCATGCGTCAGCGCGTCGCGGTGGCGCGGGCGCTGGCGGCGAGCCCGGACATCCTGCTGCTCGACGAGCCGCTGAGTGCGCTCGATGCGCTGACCCGGGCAAACCTCCAGGACGAGATCCTGCGCATCTGGGAGCAGGACCGCAAGACGGTGATCCTGATCACCAACGACGTTGACGAGGGCCTGCTGATGGCCGACCGGGTGATCCCCCTCAAGCCCGGCCCCGGCGCCACCTTCGGCCCGGAATTCGCGATCGATCTACCGCGCCCGCGGCTGCGCACCGAGATGAACCACGATCCGGAATTCAAGCGCCTGCGCAGCGAGATCACCCAGTATCTGCTGGGCGTGGGTGGCAGCGCTGCGGCCACCGCCGCCACGATCAAGCTGCCGCCGGTGCGACCCAACACCAGTATCGACTGGAAGCTCGACACCACCGCGCTCAAGCCGGCGCCGGTCCCCGAAGGGCGCGAGCGCTATCTCGAGTTCACCCAGCTGAGCAAGGTCTACCCCACGCCCAGGGGGCCGGTGGCAGTGGTCGAGGATTTCAACCTCAAGGTGCGCCAGGGCGAGTTCATTTCGGTGATCGGTCACTCCGGCTGTGGCAAGTCCACGGTGCTGTCGATGTGCGCGGGACTCAATTCCATCAGCGGCGGCGGCATCATTCTCGATGGCAAGGAGATCGACGGTGCCGGCCCCGACCGTGCCGTGGTGTTCCAGGCGCCGAGTCTGTTTCCCTGGCTCACCGCGTTCGAAAACGTCTACCTGGGCGTGGCCAGCGTCTATCCCCATGCCGAGCAGAGTGAACGCGACGATATCGTCGAGTACTACCTGACCCGGGTCGGCCTCGCCGACGCCATGCACAAGAAGGCCAGCGAACTCTCCAATGGCATGAAGCAGCGGGTTGGCATCGCGCGCGCCTTTGCGCTGTCGCCCAAGCTGCTGCTGCTCGATGAACCCTTCGGCATGCTCGACTCGCTCACCCGCTGGGAGCTGCAGGAGGTGCTGATGGAGGTCTGGGACCGCACCAAGCTCACCGCGATCATGATCACCCACGATGTCGACGAAGCCATCCTGCTTGCCGACCGGGTGGTGATGATGACCAACGGCCCGCGCGCAAGAGTCGGCAAGGTGGTAGGGATCGACATTCCGCGCCCGCGCACCCGCAAGGGGCTGCTGGAGCACCCGGATTACTACGACTACCGCGAGAGCGTGATCGGCTTTCTCGCCGCATGCGATCGCCACTGAGGAGGGCTGCGGCATGACCGACAAGATGCGCGTGGTGGTGGTCGGCAACGGCATGGTGGGCCACAAATTCATCGAGGCTGCCGTGGCCAGCGGCGCCGGACTGGATATCACCGCCTTCTGCGAGGAGCCCCGGATCGCCTACGACCGGGTACACCTCACCGAATTTTTCAGTGGTCGCGGCGCCGCTGCGCTGTCGCTGGTCGAACCCGGCTTTTACGAGCGCCACGGCGTGCGGGTGCTGGTGGGCGATGCAGCGGTGACGATCGATCGCGCGGCGAAGACGGTGACCGCGCGCAGCGGTGCCGTGGTGCCCTACGACAAGCTGGTGCTGGCCACCGGCTCCTATCCCTTCGTACCGCCGATTCCCGGCAACGACCGCGACCACTGCTTTGTCTATCGCACCATCGAGGATCTCGAAGCCATCGCCGCCGCCGGTGCCGCCGCGCGGGTCGGGGTGGTCATCGGCGGTGGCCTGCTCGGGCTGGAAGCGGCCAAGGCGCTCAAGGATCTGCGCTTGCAGACCCATGTAGTGGAGTTCGCGCCGCGGCTGATGGCGGTGCAGGTGGATGCCGGCGGCGGCGCGGTATTGCGCGAGAAGATCGAAGCCCTCGGCGTGCAGGTGCATACCGGCAAGAACACCCAGGCGATCGAGGCCGGCGAGGACCGCCGCCATTGCCTGCGCTTTGCCGATGGCAGCGCGATCGAAACCGACCTGGTGCTGTTTTCTGCCGGCATCCGGCCCCGCGATCAGCTGGCGCGCGAGTGCGGCATTGCGGTGGGCGAGCGCGGCGGCATCGTCATCGACGATCACTGCCGCACCTCGGATTCCGACATCTATGCCATCGGCGAGTGCGCACTCTGGGGCGGGCGCATCTTCGGCCTGGTGGCGCCCGGCTACCGCATGGCCACGGTGGCCGCCGATCACCTGGCTGGTGGGAACGAGACCTTCACCGGTGCCGACATGAGCACCAAGCTCAAGCTGATGGGGGTGGACGTGGCCAGCATCGGCGATGCCCAGGGCACCACGCCGGGTGCGCGCGAATTCACCTATGTCGATGGCGTCAACGGCATCTACAAGAAGATCGTGGTGGATGCCGACCGCCGGCAGCTGCTCGGCGCCGTGCTGGTGGGCGACGCGGCGGACTATGGCAATCTGCTCCAGTTCAAGCTCAATGAGCTCGCTCTGCCCGAGCACCCGGATGCGCTGATCCTGCCCCGCCGCGATGGCGCGGGCCTGCCTGGTCTGGGCATCGGGGCGCTGCCCGACAGCGCGCAGATCTGCTCCTGCCACAACGTCACCAAGGGTCAGTTGTGCGGCGCGGTGGGCGGGGGCGCAACCACATTGGCGGAGCTGAAATCCTGCACCAAGGCCGGCACCGGTTGCGGGGGCTGCGCGGCCCTGGTGGGCCAGGTGCTCAATGGGGAGCTGGAGAAGCTGGGTCTGGAGGTCTGCACCGATCTGTGCGAGCACTTCGGCCACACCCGCCAGGAGCTGTATCACCTGGTGCGGGTCCATCAGATCAAGAGCTTTCAGGAGCTGCACGCGCGCCACGGCCGCAACAGCGGTGGCTGCGAGATCTGCAAACCGGCGGTGGCTTCGATTCTCGCCTCCTGCTGGAACGAACATGTGCTGGGCAGGCGGCACGCCGGGTTGCAGGACACCAACGACCGCTTCCTGGGCAACCTGCAGAAGAACGGCACCTATTCGATCGTACCGCGCATCGCCGGCGGCGAGATCACGCCCGACAAGCTGATCGCGCTGGGCGTGGTGGCGAAGAAATACGATCTCTACACCAAGATCACCGGCGGCCAGCGCATCGACCTGTTCGGCGCGCGGGTCGAACAGTTGCCGGTGATCTGGCGGGAGCTGATCGATGCCGGCTTCGAGACCGGCCACGCCTACGGCAAGGCGGTGCGCACGGTGAAATCCTGTGTCGGCAGCACCTGGTGCCGCTATGGGGTCGACGACAGCGTCGGCCTCGCACTCGACATTGAGCATCGCTACAAGGGCCTGCGTGCTCCCCACAAGCTCAAGTTCGCGGTCTCCGGCTGCACCCGCGAATGCGCCGAGGCGCAGAGCAAGGACGTGGGCGTGATCGCCACTGAACGCGGCTGGAATCTGTACGTATGCGGCAACGGCGGCATGAAGCCGCGCCACGCCGACCTGTTCGCCACCGATCTCGACCGCGACACATTGATCCGCTACGTCGATCGCTTCCTGATGTTCTATGTGCGCACCGCCGACCGCCTGCAACGCACCGCGAGCTGGCTGGACAACCTCGAAGGCGGGCTCGATGACCTGCGCGCGGTGATCATCGAAGACTCCCTGGGCATCGGTGCGCAACTGGAGGAGGAGATGGCGGCGGTGATCGCCAGCTACCAGTGCGAGTGGAAGACCGCGATCGAGGATCCGGTGAAACTCCGCCAGTTCCGACCCTTCATCAACAGCGATCGCGCCGACGAGCAGGTGGTGTTCGTGCGCGAGCGCGAGCAGATCCGCCCGGCGCGTGCGGACGAACTGGAGGGGGTGCCGGCGTGACTGCGAGCCCGGTCAAAATCCCGCCCGCCGCGGCGCGGCGCTGGATCGACATCTGCGCCCTCGACGACCTGCCCCCGGATGCCGGGGTCGCCGCGCTGCTCGACCTGGGCGAACGGAGCAGCCGGCAGATCGCGCTGTTTCGCATCGGGGAGGGCGACGAGGTTCATGCCGTGGATAACCTCGATCCCTGCAGCGGTGCCAATGTCCTGGGCCGCGGCATCCTGTGCCAGATCCAGGGCGAGCCCGCGGGGGCCTCGCCGATCTACAAACAGCATTTCCGCTTGCGTGACGGTCGCTGTGTCGAAGACGAGGGCGTGATCATCGCGGTGTTTCCGGCCCGGGTGCGCGACGGCCGCGTCGAGGTCGGGGTGGCGGAGGGCTGAACGTGGCGGAGCTGGGTTTCCTGACCATCGACGTGTTCGCGGACCGCGCCTTCCAGGGCGCGCCCATCGCAGTATTTCCGGATGCCGCCGCCATTCCCGAACATCTGTTGCCGGCGATTGCCGGGGAGCTGAATCTGTCCGAGACGGTGTTTCTGTATCCGGGCGCCGCCGCCGCCGACCGCTGCGGCGCGCGCGTGTTCGCTCCCGGCGGGGAGGTCGAGGTCGCGGGCCATCCGCTGCTCGCCGCGGCCCATGCGCTGCTCGCGGTGGGCAAGGTGGGCCCGCTCGGCGAGCGGCCGCTGCCGCTGATACTCACCCACGCCCACGGCGAGATCGCGGTGAACCTGGGCCCGCGGCGCGGTGCCGCCTGCTTCGTCCAGTTCAGCCTCCGGGTCAATCCGGTGCTCGACCGCTACACGCCGCCAGCGGCGGAGCTGGCGGCGCTGTTGTCGCTGGCCGAGCGCGATATCGACACGCGCAGGTTCGGCGTCCGCCTGGCCAGCACCGGCAAGCCCTATCTGGTGGTGCCGATCCTCGATCAGGCGGCGGTGGACCGCGCGCGCTTCGACTACGAGTCCTGGAGCCGTTCCAGCGCCCCGGCCCTGGCCGCCCAGGAGATCCTGCTGTTCAGCCATCGCACGCGCCACCGCGATGCCGACTTTCATGGCCGCCTGCTGGGCCCGGAGATCGGGCCGCAGGAGGACCCGCCGATCGGTGCGGTGGTCCCCTGTTTCGCCGGCTACCTGGCCGACCACGAAGCCATCCGCGAGGGCACTTACACCTTCGCCATCGATCGCGGACGGCAGGAGACCCGGCGCAGCCTGTTGCACGTCGAACTCGACAAGCGCCGCGATCGACCCACCCAGGTCCGGGTCGGCGGCGATACCGTCCTGGTCGCACGGGGCACTCTGAGCCTGGACGCCTGATTCTCGCCGCGGAGGTCGCCATGCTGTTTGGTAGTCATCAGAGAACCCCCATCAGGAGCGCCGACAAGGAGGTCGCGAGCTGGACCTACACCACCTGCGGCTACTGCTCCACCGGCTGCGCCATCGAGGTGGGCAAGAATGCCCAGGGTCAGGTGGTGGCCTCGCGTGGCGTCGGCGGCGCCGACGTCAACCGCGGCAAGCTGTGCCTCAAGGGGATGTTCGAGCACGAGTTGTTCGAAGCGCCAGGGCGCGGCAGCGAACCCCTGCTGCGGCGCCATCGCGGCGAGGCCTTCGCACCGGTGACCTGGGATGCAGCGCTCGACCACATGGCCGCGGAGATCCGCCGCATCCAGGGACAATATGGGCGCGATGCCTTCGCCGTGGTATCGACGGGGCAGATCCTCACCGAGGAGTTCTACACCCTGGGCAAGCTCACCCGCGGGTTGATCGGCACCAACAACTACGATGGCAACACCACCCTGTGCATGGCTTCGGCGGTGTCCGGCTACAAGCGCTCCTTCGGCGCCGACGGGCCGCCCGGCTGTTATGAGGATTTCGAGCACACCCACTGCCTGATCGCCTGGGGTTCGAACCTTCCGGAACAGCATCCAATCATCTACTGGCGCCTCAAGGAGGCGCTGGAAAAGCGCAAGTTTCCGCTGATCGTGGTCGACCCCCGGGTCACCATGTTCGCCCAGTTCGCCGACCTCCATCTGCCGATCCGGCCCGGTACCGATGTGGTGCTGCAGAACGCGCTGATGCACGTGATCCTCGCCGAGGGGTTGGAGGACGCTGCCTACATCGCCGCCAACACCACGGGCATCGAGGCGCTGCGCGCCGAGGTGGCGAACTGGGATCCCACCACCGCGGCGGCGGTGTGCGGCATCGACGAGGACCGCATTCGCACCGTCGCGAGGCTGTACGCCAAGGCGCCAGCGGCGATGCACATCTGGACCATGGGCATCAACCAGAGCACCCATGGTTCCGACGGTGTGGTGGGCATGAACAACCTCGCCCTGCTCACCGGGAATGTCGGCAAGCCGGGCGGCACGGCGCTCTCGATCACCGGCCAGTGCAACGCCATGGGCACGCGCGAGTGGTCGTCCTGTTCCGGGCTGCCCGGCTACCGCGCTCTGGAAAATCCCGAGCACCGCGCCGAGGTCGGTCAGTTCTGGAATGTGGACCCCGAGTTTTTTCCGAAACGACGCGGGCTGTTCCAAACCGACATCTTTCCCGCCATCGAAACCGGCCAGATCAAGGGGCTGTGGCTGGTCGCCACCAACCCCATCACCTCGATGCCCAATACCGCGCGCATCCGCAAATCGCTCGAACAGCTGGAATTTCTGGTGGTGCAGGACGCCTACGCCGACATGGAGAGCAACCAGTACGCCCATCTCTATCTGCCGGCCGCGGTCTGGGCGGAGAAGGAGGGCACCTTCACCAATACCGAACGCCGGGTGAATCTGGTACGCCAGGTGACCAGGCCGCGCGCGGCCTGCAAAGCGGATCTCGACATCTTCAACGAGCTGGCCAAACGCTTCGATCCCGAGGGTCGGGTGCGCTTTCCCGAGCGCCCGGCGGAAGTCTTCGAGGAAATGAAACAGCTTGCCCGCGGCCGGCCCTGTGACCTCTCCGGCATGGACCACGAGCTGATCGAACGCCAGCGCGGCATCCAGTGGCCCTTTACCCGGGAGCAGCGAGCTCGTGGGGAAATCCCGCCCGCCGGCGGTGTGCGGCTGTACACGGCGCCCCGCAGTTTCCATCACCCGGAAGGGCGCGCCAGGCTGATTCCGCTGCCGTTCGTGGACAACAACGAGCAGCCCGATGCCCAGTATCCGTTCTGGCTCAATTCCGGCCGGCTGGTGGAACACTTCCACACGCGCACCCGCACCGGCAAGGTCGGCAACAACAACAAATACAGCCCCATTCCATTCGTCGAGATCAACCCGGATGCTGCCGCCGAGCTGGGCATTCGCCACCAGGAATATGTGCGCTGCGTGTCGCGGCGTGGGGACGCCGTGGCGATGGCGATGCTCACCCAGCGCGTGCCGCGCGACATGGTATTCATTCCCTTTCACTTCTTCGATTGCGTGAACCGGCTGACGCTCGGACTGCTCGATCCCCATTCACGCCAGCCGGCGTTCAAACAGGCGGCGGTGCGGCTGGAGCGGGTCGCCGATCAGCGTGCCGCCGCGCGGCTTTGCATCGAAGCACGGCAGTACTGAGGGCCCGCAGGCGGTGAACCGGATCGAATGTCATCCCGAGATCTTCCCTCTCCGCGCCGACGAGCCCGGTTACGCGAAGCTGTGGGACCGCGAAACCCAGGCCGCCAGCCGTTACGGCACCCCGATCGATCTGACGCCCGAGGCTGGAGACTCGCTCGGCGCGAGCCTGCGCATCAATGGCAATCCCGAGGTTGGCGCCAATCCCCACCGCTACAAGCAGCACGGCTTCTACTTCAACGCCGACAACTGCATCGGCTGCCACGCCTGCGAGGCCGCCTGCAGCGAGAAGAACGACAACCCCGCGCACATCGCGTTCCGTTCGGTGGGCTATGTCGAAGGCGGCACCTACCCCGACTATCAGCGCATCAACATCTCCATGGCCTGCAACCACTGCGAGGATCCGGTGTGCCTGAAGGGCTGCCCGACCCGCGCCTACACCAAGTACGCCGAGTACGGCGCGGTGCTGCAGGATCCGGATATCTGCTTCGGCTGCGGCTACTGCACCTGGGTGTGCCCCTACAACGCTCCACAGCTCGATCCGGTCAAGGGCCAGGTCACCAAGTGCAACCTGTGCGTGGATCGCCTCGAGGCCGGCCTCAAGCCGGCCTGCGTCAGCGCCTGTCTGGGCAATGCGCTGGATTTCGGCGTGATCGAGAACATTCCCGAGAACCGCATCGAGGCCAAGACCGAAATTCCCGGCTTTCCCGATCCGTCGATCTCTCGACCCAATATCCGCTTTCAGCAGCGGCGTTCGACCCATCGCGAGATGACGCGCCCCGACGGCCTGCCGGTGAAGTACCACCGCGACGATGCCAGCGGCAGCTTTCGCCCCGAGGTGGATGCGGCCAAGGGCGGCAGCGAACGGCGGTCGAACTGGAAGAAACTGCTCGGCTCCCACGAGCGCGCCCACGTGATGTTCACGCTCGCCACCCAGACGGTGCTGGGCACCTTTCTGCTGGCACTGGTCGGCAGTCTCGCTGGTGGTGCCCTGGCACCGCTCGCCGCCGCGCCGGTGGAGCTGCCGCTGCTGGGCGCGGCCATGGCGCTCCTGGTGTTCGGTCTGTTCAAGCTGAACATGCATCTGGGCAAGCCGCATCGCTTCTATCGGGGCTTCAACAATCTGCGCTGGTCGCCGGTGAGCCGCGAGATCGCTGGTGTTGCCGGATTTTCCGGTCTGCTGTTCGGGTATGGGGCACTGTCCCCCTTCGCGCATCCGCTGCTGGTGGGTGTGCAGCAGCTGCTCGGCATCGGCGCTGCGTCGAGTGGTCTTGCGGGGCTGTATTTCATGTACCGCATCTACCGCATCCCGGCCAGACCCTTCTGGAACCACTGGCAGACTGCGGCCGCGTTCGGCGGCAACGCGCTGTCGCTGGGCGCACTGCTCGCCGGCCTGGTGGCCTTGCCGATCCTGGCCGCGGCCGGTGTCCCGGCAGGACGGCTTGGCGCCGCGCTGGCGACGGCCGTGGTGCTGGGACAGGGTCTGGAGATCGTCGGCCATTGCGCCCACGCTCGGGCCATGACCGCCGGCGAGGGTTCGGTGTCCTGGTTCCTGCAGACCACCCGCCACTACTGGCCCTGGGTGATCCGCAACGGATTGCTCGGCGTCAATCTGATCCTCGGTCTGGGCCTGCTGGCGGCGACCAGCGCGGGGCTGGATGGCTGGGTCCTGACCAGTGGCTGGCTGCTGCTCGGCCTGGGCGTGATCGCGGCGGCCGTGATCGGCCGCTCGCTGTTCTTCGTGGTGGTGATTCCCACCACCATGCCGGGCGCGTTCTTCTGGAAGAATCAGGATTTCGTCGAACATGCCCGTCAGACTGGCCTCGCCGATCTGGAGCAGGTGGGCGTGGTGCGCGAACACCACGGCGAGTTCAAATGGGATGAGCTGATCGCCGCCCTGCGCGCCGTCAAAGCCCCCGACCTGCGCGCACACTTCAGGGAAATCCTGGTGTGGAAACCGCTCCCGGGGCGCGGCCGCAATCCCGAATCAAGGTAGTACCGCAGCCGTCACGGCGCCCGATGCCGTGACCCGCGTCACGGCGCCGGCCGGGTGCGGTACACAGGTCGCGCCGCCGCCGTTAAGATGAGCGCTGCCATCGGCAGGGTGGCGGCCGTCAAGGGGGCGGTGCAGCAGGGCGGTAAACCATGGGTGCAGACAAGCTCGACACGGGCGCCGTAGTGGCGCTGCGCGGGGCAGAACGGCGCGACAGGGTCGGGCGCGCAACCTTCATGGCCGCGCCGGACGACGCCCGGATCAGCGGCCACAGCATTCCCAACGAGGATACCGTCGCGCAGATCGTCGCCGCTCTGGCGCCGCGGCCCGATATGGCAGTGCTGGTGCTGGGCAGCGGCTCGGGCTACCTGCCGGCGGTGATCGCCCATTCGGTGGCGCGCGTGGTGGCGGTGGAGATCGTGCCCTTCCTGGCGGAGCTCGCCAGGGATCGCTATCGGAAGCTGGGCTGCGACAACATCCAGGTCATCACCGGCGACGGCAATCGCGGCGCCGCGGCCGCAGCGCCCTTCGATGCCGTGGTCGTCTGCAGCCCGTCGATCTGGCGCAAGGCGGCGCTGTTCGAGCAGCTCCAGGATGGCGGCCGGATGCTCGCCATCGAAACCCGGGCCGACGGGCGGGACCTGCTGGTCGAGTATCGCAAGGATGCCACCGGCAAGCTGGAACGCCAGGAACTGAACGTGCTGGCGGCGGCGCCCAGCAGCGAAACGGTGTTGATCGAGCTGGGTTTCGGCACCGTGGAGAGCGTCCGCGAGGCGAAGCGGCGGGCGCTTGCCAAGGGCACCCTGATCATGGACGAGCTGCGCGCCGGGAGCCCGGTGGACCAGAGCGAACGCTACCGCTCTCTCGCCGCACGCTATGAACTCCAGCTCGGCAGCTTCGACGAACTGCTGCGCAAGGCGCAGCCGAAGCTGTTCGAGACCTTTCCCCGCGCCTTCCTCGACAGCCACCGGATGATTCCCATCAGCGCCGAGGGCAACCGCATGGCGGTGGCCACCACCGACCCGGACCTGTCGCTCCAGGAAGTGCGGCTGATGTATCCGGAGTTCTCCAGCGTCGAGAAGATCCTGGTGACCCCCAATGACTTCAAGCGCCTGTGGTCCGCCCTGCAGCTGTGCACCCAGTTCAAGGGCGCGGAAGCCCTGCCCGAGTCCCTGCCCGAACCCCGGGGTGGCGGCGATGCGGGCCCCAACCAGCCGGAGTTCGGCGCCCACCTGGTGTCGCTGTTCGAAACCCTGCTGCTGGACGCGGTG
>JADLCO010000046.1 GCA_020847115.1 Pseudomonadales bacterium
CTGCGGCCCGGGGGCAGGCTGATATTGATCGGTTTCAATCCCTATTCGCTGGTTGGCGTCCGCAAGTGGCTGTTGTCTCCACTGCGAAAAACCACGGTGTGGCGACATAACAGCCTGCGCCGGGCCAGGCTCGTCGACTGGCTCGCACTGTTGGGCTTTGCCGTCGCTCCCCGAAGTGCAGGGAACCGCGGGTGCCACGCCAGGGGCGCCACCGCCTATGTGATCGTGGCCACCAAGCGCGCAGTACCCTTGCAGCCGCTATCTGCCAGGCCCCGCGTGCGTAGCGCCACGCTGCTGGGCGGGTATCCGGCGGGGCGCACCAGGGCCGTGGCGAAACAGCGGGACCGGTAGCTTGGCGGGCCAGGCGAAGAAAGAAATCGCGTTGTTCACTGATGGCGCTTGCCGGGGCAACCCGGGTCCGGGCGGTTGGGGCGTGGTGTTGCGCTACGGCGACCGCGAGAAAACCCTCTATGGCGGAGAGCCGCACACCACCAACAATCGGATGGAATTGACCGCCGCAATCGAGGGCTTGGCGGCCTTGAAGGAGCCGTGCAGAGTCATCCTGACCACGGACTCCCAATATGTGCGCCAGGGCATAACCCAATGGCTTTCCGGATGGAAGGCGAAGGGCTGGCGGACGGCAGCCCGGACACCGGTCAAGAATCAGGATTTGTGGCAGCGCCTCGATGCCATGGCCGCTCGCCACGACGTGCGCTGGCACTGGGTCAAGGGGCATAGCGGGCATCGGGAAAACGAGCTGGCGGACGCATTGGCGAACCGCGCGATCGATGAGATGAGGAGTGCATGAGGCAGGTCGTTCTGGACACCGAAACCACGGGCCTGGAGGTCGAACAAGGGCATCGCATCATCGAAATCGGCTGCGTGGAACTGGTCAATCGCCGGCTCACGGGGCGCCGCTTCCACCAGTACGTCAATCCGGAACGGGACATCGATGCCGGTGCCGAGAGCGTGCATGGAATTACCACCGAGGCCTTGGCCGACAAGCCTCTGTTCGCCCAGATTGCCGGCGAGTTGCTCGAATTTCTCGGCGATGCGGATCTGATCATCCACAATGCTGCGTTCGATCTCGGCTTTCTCAACGCCGAACTGGCGCGCCTGGCGCTTGGTGTGCCACGCCTGGAAGCACAGCGCACCATCGTCGACAGCCTGGCGTTGGCGCGGCGCCTGCACCCGGGCCAGAAGAACAATCTAGATGCATTGTGCCGGCGTTACGGCGTGGACAACGCGCATCGCGAACTGCACGGTGCCCTGCTGGATGCCGAGTTGTTGGCCGACGTCTACCTGCTGATGACGGGCGGGCAAGCTGCGCTCAGCTTCGACAGCGGCGAGTCCCCGGAGCGCGCAGCGGCAACCACCACCCACCGGAAATTGACCGCACCTCGCGCGGCGCTGCCCATCATCCCGCCCACGGCGGAAGAACTTGCTGCCCACGCGGCAAGACTCGCGGCGATCGCCAAGCGCGGCGGACGTTGCCTGTGGCCCTGAACGCGGCAAAGGCGAGTCGCGGGACCCGGCGCTTGGCAGTTGGTGCTGCGCGTTCGGTAGTGAAAGACGCCGTCTTCTGATAAGTTCGTGGACGTTTTGTCGATACGGCGGCAAGGATGATTTCGGCGGCGCGCAAACTCAATCCTGACGTCATCGCGCTCAGCGATGGCGAATTGCGGGTGGTGGTGGAGAAACTCGCGGGCTGCGCAGCCGCCGGGGTGGACGGCGCGGCCGCCGAGGACTGTCTGGTGTTGCTCCACGAGGCCTGGGGAGCCGCCACGCTGTGCGAATTGACCGGGTTGCGCCTGCTGTTCGACGAATCCGCTGCGGCGGTCCGCGCCGCGGCCCGGGGGGAACTGGGCTGGGAAGCCACCAACGCGGCGCTCCGGGATGCGTTCGACATCGTGCCCAAGCTGCTGGATTGGCTGGTGGCAGGCGGGCAGGACAATCCCTGCCTGCTGATACCGGAGATCACTGCCCTGCGCGTACTGCAGCGCAAACCGCCGGTGTACGAGTACCAGGTGCTGCCCGATATCGACTGGCCGCCGTTTCCGATCGGTGCGGTGAATCTCGCCAGCCGGGTGCGGCCCGAGGATCTGAAGCACGCGCTGCATCTCTACCAGCTGGGCCTGGTGGGCACCTTGCGGGGTGACGATCGGGAACGCAGCCTCGATATTCTGCTGCGCTGTGCCGGTCGCCTGGCAGACCTCTCCGCTTCGGACATCGAGCGTGACTACTGGACGGTGTATCAGCTGGTGCTGGCCAGTTTTGCCAATGGGGGGGTGGCATTGCGTCCCGATCGCCTGCGCTTGCTGGCGGCGGTGGAGAAACAACTGCGGTCCCTGGCCGGGATCAGGACCAAGGCGCGAGCGAACCCCTACCCCGAGGGTTTGTGGCGTGCCTTTCTCGCCTTGTTGGCCATTTCCACCAAGCGGGACTCCAGCGTCGATTGGTTGCCGCTGCCCGCGCTCGGTTTCGTCGACGGCGACATTGAGCGCATCCGGACCGAGGTTCTGGGGCGCGAAAAGTTGCCCGGGCCGAGCCTGTTCCAGGAGTTGGAGCGACGAGCCCTCCGGCTGCGCAACGGGCTGGATGCGGCCAAGGATGGGCGGCCGCTGGCGGAATCGGTGCGACGGGATCTGGACGACGACCGCGAGCAGGTGGCGCGCATCGCCCGCGACCTGGGTTTGACCAACATCGCCGAGCGTTTCGCGGCGCATGCCGGGCTCTTTGCCGACGACCGAGCCGGGAATTTCAGCGAGGATCAGGTAGCGGCCCTTGCCGATTCCGTACTCTACCTGGAGTGCGCGTTGGCGGATTTTGCCGGCGCCGATCCAGGCCGGGACCAGCTCGAGGCCTGGGGCGCAAGATCGCCCCAGGAAATGCTCCAGAGCGGTCTCGCCAAGGCGGCGCGCAACGGCGCGCTAGCGGAGATGGGTACCGTGCTGAGCGGCGCAAAGACCCGCATCGAAGCCCTGCAGGACGGGATCATTGCCGACGACGGCTGGCGGGACATCGAGCTGGGGTTTGCCGCGATCGAGGGCGCGGCTCAGGTGCTGGCGATGCCGGAAGTGGCAAGCATCGTCCAGCGCGCCCGGGAATTCGTCCAGACCAGCCGCTACCATCCGGAATTGGGCTTGAACGATCGCGCGCGCAACCTCGATCTCTTTGCCGACTTGGTGATCGGCCTGGAAGTCCATTTCGACGATCTCCGCCATGGCCGTGATCAGCAATCCGACTCGTTGCGGATCGCCGCTGACTGCGCGGCGGCGCTGCGGTTTTGAGGGGCGGGTCAGACGCCCTCCGCCCCAGCCCGTCACCACCGGCCCGCTGCCCCTCCGCCACGAGCCGCTGGGCCGCAAGTCGACACTGTGAATCCGATCCATCGGGAGCGACTACTGCACCATGCTGGCCGATTACCTGGTGTTTACCGCGAAGGCGCTGACGTTGGTGATCGCCTTGCTGCTGCTGATCGGCGGTGCCGCGCTGGTGGCGCGCCGAAG
>JADLCO010000047.1 GCA_020847115.1 Pseudomonadales bacterium
CGCCTAATCCGGAGTTGGCGAACACACAGCGCCGCCTGGACCGAAGCGGTGCGTACCAACCGCATCGCCAGCCGGGTAGCGGTGACCGACGCCGCTTTGGTCACAGCCATCCTCGAACAACAGCCGACGCGCGTGCTCGATCTGGGCTGCGGCGAGGGCTGGCTGGCGCGGCGCCTGGCGCCTCTGGGGATCGCGGTCACCGGCATCGATGCCGCCCCGGAACTGGTCGCCGCGGCCCGGGCGGCCGGGGGCGGGACCTTCCGGGTCGCGGACTACGGCGAGCTGCCGGCAGACCTGGGCGACTTCGATCTGGCGGTGAGCAATTTCGCCCTGCTCGGCCGCGAGCCCGTGGAGCGGCTGCTGACCGCGCTACCGGAATTCCTGCACCCAGGCGGACACCTGATCGTCCAGACCCTGCACCCGCTGGTGCTGGGCGACGATCAATCCTATCGGGACGGCTGGCGGGAGGATTCCTGGGCGGCGTTCAGCGCCAGCGTCGAAGAACCGCCGCCCTGGTATTTCCGCACCCTGGGCAGCTGGATCGATTTGCTGGGTGCCGGCGGTTTCGGTCTGCGGGAACTGCGCGAGCCCCGCGCCGGAGACGCCGCCCGGCCGGCCTCGCTGCTGCTGATCGCGCAGCGGGCGGCCGGCGCCACCGGGGCGTGACCCACCCCGGGGCGGAACCTCACAGATGGGCGAGGACGTTATCTGCAGAGCTGACCTTGAACTGGCCCGCTTCCTCGATGAACGCCTGCGTGACCTTGCCATTGTCGACGATCAGGGCAAAGCGCTTACCGCGCATGCCGAGGCCGAAACCGGTGCCGTCGAGGACCAGATCCAGCGCCCGAGTGTAGTCGCCATTGCCGTCGGCCAGCATCAGTACCTTGCCGTCGGCTCCTGCCTGTTTGCCCCAGGCGCCCATGACGAAGGCATCATTGACCGCCATGCAGGCGATGGTATCCACGCCCTTGGCCTTGATTGCTTCGGCTTTTTCGATGAACCCCGGCAGGTGATCCCGGGAGCAGGTGGGTGTGAAGGCGCCCGGCACCGAGAACAGCACCACCTTCTTGCCGTCGAAAAGCTCCTTGCTGCTGAGGGAGCCGGGGCCGTCCGCCTTCATGATGGTGAAGCGCCCTTCAGGCATGTTGTCGCCTACCTTGATGGTCATGATCGTCTCCTGTACTAGTGGGGGGATTTCCCGTGCCGGGCACACGTCGGATTATGGCACTTTGCGCCCGGGGTCACGACCCGCCTTCGGGCACGCCAAGGCCCTGCGCGGGGTTGAAGAGCCGGGCATTGCGATGATGGGAGGCGTGATAGAGCACGCCGAAACCGATCCGATTGACCAGTCGCTGCCAGGGGCGCATGTACAGATCCACCGCACGGTTGCGGCCGTCCGCTCCGGGGGGATGTGTCTGGTAGTTGATCACCGTGAACAGCCACCAGCAGGAACAAAGCGTCGGCATCCAGAGCGCAGCAAACCAGGTCGGCCCTAGCAGCAGATACCAACTCAGCGGCATCAGCGCAAATCCGATCAGAGCTAGACCACCGGCGATGCCATAGAACCAGTCAGGCATGCCATGCAGCTCCTTGTGGCGCGTGTCCAGATAACGCATCGAGGCACGCTGCATCCAATTGGCGTAGGGCCAGAACGCCATGGAACCGGGACAATGGGGATCCATCACCGGATCGTCGGCATGCTTGTGGTGGTAGTGGTGCACCATTTTCCAGCCGAGCAGATTGGTGCGCTGACTCCAGCCGACCAGCTCCCCGAGGACCGGGTTCAGCCAGCGCGGCCGGAACTGATCATGGCTGGCGTTGTGAATGAAGACCGCGCACAGGATACCCAGCGGCCAAGTGAGCGGCAGGAGCAGCGCGAGCAAAAACAGGGTAGCGGCGGGGTCCGGACTAAGCATGACTGCCGGCACCGAGGCCGCCAGCATCGCATCGAATCGGGTGCTGATGACCAGTGCGATCATCAACGCCAACAGCCCGGCGGCGGCGGTTTCCGGCGGCGACCACCACCAGACGCTCAAGGCTCCCAAGGCTACCGCCCAGCCGAGCATGTAGTACATCAGGTACCAAGGTTGGGTACGAAATTTCCTGACCATGCCAAACCTCCCCGAACGGGGCGGGATCCTTGGCGGTGCCCGCGCCGATGCTGTTGGATCATCCCACTGGGGTGGGATCCGTTCCTTTACTTGTAGGCCACCCCGATCGGACCCACGATCTCGCGGGCGATGATGGTCTTCATGATGTGGGCGGTGCCATCGCCGATCTGCAGGCCCATGACATCGATCATGCGCTGCAGGTGGGGCAGCTCGTTGCCCCAGCCGTAGTGCCCGTGCAAGACCAGGCAGTCCTGAATGATGTCGGCACCCCACTTCGGCCCCATCCACTTCACCATCGCCGCCTCCTTGGTATGAGGCAGGCCACGGTCGCGCAGCGCCAGACCCTGATAGCACAGCGCGCGCACAGCAGCGAGGCGGCTCTCGTGCTCGGCGAGCGGAAAGGTGGTGCCCTGAAACTTGGCCAGCGGGCGCCCAAACGCCTCGCGCTGCTGGATGTACTGCCAGGTTTCATCGACCGACGCCTGGGCCGTAGCAACGCACTGGAGCGCGATCAGGAATCGGCTCAGATCGAAGCCCTGCATCACCTTGGTGAAGCCTTCTCCCAGCTTGCCCACCATGGCGGTCGCAGGCAGCTCGACATCGTCGAAGAACACCGAACCGCGACCCACCGGGCGGCTGCCGACGTCGTCAAAGCGGGTGCAGGTCACGCCAGGAAGGTCGAGCGGCACCAGGAAGGCGGTCACGCCGCGCGCGCCCGGGGTGTCGGGGTCGGTGCGCGCGAACAGCAGCATCATTTCCGCTTGGGCGCCGTACGTGATCGAAGTCTTTTCGCCGTTGAGAATGAAGTGGTCGCCGCGCTGCGTGGCGCGCAGAGCGAGATTGGCGGCATCCGAGCCACCGCGCGGCTCGGTGAGGCCAAGCTGGATCATGATCTCGCCACCGGTCAGGCGCGGCAGCACCGCTTCCTTCATCGCCTCGCTGCCATGCTGCTGGATGACGCCGCCCACCAGCGGGGCGATCATGGGCACGTAGCTGACATTGATGTCGGCATAGGCCAGCGCCTCACAGATCAACCCCGACACGATGCTGGCGGCGCCGATGCCGCCGTAGCGTTCATCCAGGATCGGGGCGACCAGTCCGAGCTGGCCCAGTTCGCGCATCAGGCCGCGGTCGATGTGATCCTCCTTGCTCCGCGCCAGGTAGCCCTCGGCGAGGCGCTCGCGGGCGAAGCGTTGCGCGGTTTCCTGAATGAAGCGTTCTTCTTCGGTCAGCCAGGGCAGGCTCATGGGACTCCTTCACGACGCTCGTTGGCGGTGGAACTGCTTGGCGATTTCACGCAGTTCGAACTTCTGGATCTTGCCGCTGGCGGTGCGCGGCATGGCCGCGACCACTTCGAGGCGTTCCGGCAGATAATTTTTGGCGATCCCCTGCCCGCGTAGAAAGTCGATCATGTCGTCAAAGCTGAGCGTGGTGCCGGGATTGAGCGTGACGAAGCAGCAGCCCAGCTCGCCCAGCCGTTCATCGGGCATCGCCACCACGGCGCAATCGGCGACCGCCGGGTGCTTGTAGAGCAGGTTTTCCACCTCCACCACCGGGATGTTCTCGCCGCCGCGGATGATGATGTCCTTGGAGCGCCCGGTGATGCGGATGTAGCCGTCGGCGTCCATGCGCGCCAGATCGCCGGTGTCGAAGAAGCCTTCGGTATCGACATCGTAGGCCTCGGGCCGCTTCAGATAGCCGATGAAGGTCGCCGGGCCGCGCTGCAACAGCCGCCCCTCGACGCCGGGCGGCAGCGGCTTGCCCTCCGGGTCGACCACCCGCACCTCGCTGCCCGGAGCGATCAGGCCATCGGTGCCAAACAGCTTCTCCGGTGGATCGTCGAGCCGGGTGGTGGTGATGGCGCCGCACTCGGTCATGCCCCACACCGCCATCAGCGCAATGTCCAGTTCCCGCGCAGCGTGCTCCGCCAATACCCGGGGAATCGGCGCACCGCCGCAGACGAACAGGCGGAAGCGGTCGGAATTGTGCGCCTTGCGCGCCTCCGAATGGGTCAGATCGGCCAGAAACGGCGTGGCGCCCATGGCGAAGGAGACGCGCTCCTCGCCGATCAGCCGCCAGGCGGTCTCGGGCTGCCAGACATCCTGCAACACCATGGTGGCGCCCAGCATCATGGGCATCCACATGCCGTACAGAAATCCGGTCAGGTGGGCCAACGGCGAGCCCATGAAGATCACGTCATCGGCGGTCAACCGGCAGCGTTCGATGATGCGGGCGACGTTGTAGTCGAGCGTATAGGAGCAGTGCATCACCCCTTTCGGCATCCCGGTGGTGCCGGAGGTATACATGAGCATGATCACCGCGCTCGGATCGGGCTCGGGCACGGGTGCGGCCACCACGGGTTCGAAACCCAGCAACGCGGTCTCGAAGGCGTTGCCACCCTCACCACCGACGACGAACAGGTGTTCCAGCTTCGGCAGTTTGGTGCGCATTCCGGCGATCATGGCCTCGTGATCGAAGCCGCGAAAGCGCGCCGGCACGATCAGCACCCGGGATTCGGCGAAATCCACCATGAAGCCCAGCTCGCGCTCGCGGAAGATGGGCATCAGCGGGTTGCTGACCGCACCGATGCGCAGACAGGCGAGATGGATGGCGACGAATTCCCACCAGTTGGGCAGCTGGAAGGACACGACTTCACCCGGGCGAATACCCAGCCGCTGCAGGGCCGCGGCGACGCGCGCCACCCGGTCGTCGAGTTCGCGGTAAGTCAGCGCATGCCGTGTGCCGGTCTCGGTGCGGTAATCGACGACCGCAATGCGTTCCGGCGCGGCCGCCACCGCGGCGGCGAAGTGCTCATACAAATAGCGCTCTCGCCACCAACCGGCGGCACGCATGGCGCGCACCCGCTCGGGCGGCAGGATGGGATCCATGGTCAAGGTTGTTATCTCCGAATCAGGATTGGGATCAGCGCAGCAGGTGCTCGCGATAGTAGCGCAGCTCCTCCACCGAATCGCGAATGTCATCCAGCGCGAGGTGCCGCGACTGCTTCTGAAATCCTTTCATGACCTCGGGGCGCCAGCGCCGCGCCAATTCCTTGAGCGTACTCACATCGAGATTGCGGTAGTGGAAATAGGCCTCCAGCTCCGGCATTTCCCGGGCCAGAAAGCGGCGGTCCTGGCAAATCGAATTGCCGCACATGGGCGATGTCCCGGGAGCCACCCAAGGGCGCAGGAAGTCCAGGGTGGCGACTTCGGCGTCCCGCGCAGCATACCGGCTCGCCCGCACCCGCTGCACCAGGCCCGACTGCGCGTGCTGGCGGGTATTCCACTCGTCCATGCGCGCGAGCACGGCATCGGCCTGGTGGATGGCGATGCTGGGGCCTTCGGCGAGCAGGTTGAGTTCGGCGTCGGTGACCAGGGTGGCGATCTCGATGATGGTGTCGTTGACCGTGTCCAGACCGGTCATCTCCAGGTCGATCCAGATCAGGTTCAACTCTGCTGGGGCCGCGACCGCCATGCCGACTCCGTTACCAATTAGACGAGACCCGTGGCCCCTGGCCGCGAGTCGTTTATGGGATCGAGAGAATATCCGATATGCTGGGCACCCGCTAACACAGGTCCCGAACGGATGGGGAAGCCCCGACTGTCGCTGCAACAAGCGCGCCGCATGAACGCGGGGCGCGCCCGCCGGCGGGTCGGCGAACACCGGGACGGCGAGGCGCTGGCCACCGAGTACCAAGGCCTGGTGATCGCGCGCTACGGCAAGGAGGTGGACGTGCTGACCCCGGACCAGCCCGACAGTGCGGCACAACGCTGCCACCTGCGCGCCCATCTGGAGCCGGTGGTAGGCGATCGGGTGCTGTGGCAAAGCGCCGGGGCGCACGGCGTGGTGACCGCCGTGGCGCCGCGGCGCAGCATGCTGCGCCGCCGCGAGCGCAGCGGGGTCCGGGTGCTTGCCGCCAACGTCGACCAGATCGTGCTGGTGGTGGCGCCGCAGCCCGAACCCCATGCAGCCTTGGTGGATCGCTTCCTGGCCGCCGCCGAACTCGAAGGCATCCAGGCGCTCCTCGTGATCAACAAAAGCGACCTGC
>JADLCO010000048.1 GCA_020847115.1 Pseudomonadales bacterium
GATTTCGGCGCCGACGTGATCAAGGTCGAGGCGCCGGGGCTCGGCGACCCGTTCCGCCACGCACACAATTCGCCGCCCTTCATGCCGCTCGACTTCGCCTACATGTGGCAGCAGGACAATCGCAACAAGCGCAGCATCGCCCTGGATCTGAAGGATCCGGATGGCCGCGCGGCGCTGCTGGCCCTGGTGCGCGATGCCGATGTGCTGGTCACCAACTTCCCGCCCAAGGTGCTGGCGAAACTGAAGATCACCTATGAGGATCTCCAGCCCGAAAATCCGCGGCTGATCTACGGCCAGATCACTGGCTATGGCGAACTGGGGCCGGATGCCGACAAGCCGGGCTTCGACGGCAACGCCTACTGGGCGCGCACCGGGCTGATGGACGTGGTGCGCACCGCCGAGGCCGACCCCAGTCTGCCCGCCGCGGCCATGGGTGATCATCCCAGCGCCATGACCATGTTCGCCGGCATCATGACCGCGCTCTATCGCCGCGAACGCACTGGACAGGGCACCAAGGTGTCGACCAGCCTGATGGCCAATGGGCTGTGGGCGGCTTCGGCCATGCTCGCCGGGGTACTGGCGGGCCCGGCGCCTTTCCAGCGCTCGAGCCGGGTGGCGCCGCGCCATGCGCTGCTCAACCAGTACCGCACCGCCGACGACCGCTGGCTGTCGATCATCGTGCTGCAGGAGGACAAGAACTGGCCGGCATTCGCCACTGCCATCGAGCGCACCGACCTGATCACAGATCCCCGCTTCGCCCAAAAAACCGATCGCCATGCCAACGCGAAGGAACTGGCGGCCATTCTCGATGCGGAATTCCGCTCCCGCACTTTCGAAGACTGGAGCCCGCGCCTGCTCGCCCAGGGCGTCACCTTCAGCCTGGTGGCGACCATGGAGGAGGTGATCGACGATCCCCAGGCTCAACTCAATGACATGCTGGTCGAGGTGGCGGGGCATACGCACGGCCGCCGCCAGGCGATCAACAGCCCGTTCTGGCTGCGCGATGCCCCCAAGGTGCCGGCGCGGCTGGGGCCGGAACTGGGTGCCCAGGGCCGGGAGATCCTGCGCGAGGCCGGCTACGGCGAGGTCGACATCGAGCGGCTGGTGGCGCGCGGCGTATTGGCGGTTTGACCGCGGCCCGGCACCTCGACTAATCGACGCCAAAGGGGTACAACTCCCGCCGCGATCGCGTCCGCCCCTGCGGGCCGCGCCCGGATGCCGGGTGGCCTGCGCCCTCCGGGCCGCCCATTGTTCCATTGCCGGTGGGGAGCGACTCATGCCGCGTCGTTTCACAGGCCCTGTCCGGCGGCCTTGCGGTCTCGGGCTGCTGCTTGCCGGGGTGCTCGCACTGGCCGCGTGCGCCAGGCCCGAGCCGGTGCAAGTGCTGCGCGGCGCCGCCCAGGGCACCACCTGGCAGATCAGCGTCTGGCATCCGGACGGGGTGGATGGCGCGGCCCTCCAACAGCGCCTCGAAGCCGAACTCGACCGGATCGATGAAGTGTTGTCCAACTACCGGCCGGATTCGGTCATCGAGCGTTTCAATGCCCAGGAGACCACCGCGCCGGTGACGGTGGGCGCCGAGATCGTGGAGCTGGTGCGCGCGGCCCGGCAGGTAAGCGAGGCCAGCCAGGGCTGTTACGACCTCACCGTCCAGCCACTGCTGGCGTTGTGGGGTTTCTCCGGCGACAGTCTGACGCCGCCGGATGCCGCTACCCTGGCGCAGGCGGTGCGGGGAATCGGCTTTGCCAAGCTGGAAATCCAGCCGCCGGAGTCGTTGCGCAAGCTGGCGCCGGGGGTGCATGTCGATCTCTCCTCCATCGCCCAGGGCTACAGCGTGGGCCGGCTGGCCGCGGTGGTTGAGGCGGCCGGCATCGACAACTATCTGGTGGAGCTGGGCGGCGAGCTGCAGGCGCGCGGCCACAAGCCCGGCGGAGCGCCCTGGCGCATCGGCGTGGAGCGGCCGGCGCCGGGTGGCGGTGCGGTGGAGCGAGTGCTTACCCTGCGCGCGGAGGCCCCGGTGGCAGTGATGACGTCGGGTACCTACCGGCATTATTTCGATGCCGAGGGTAGGCGTTACAGCCACATCCTGGATGCCCGCACGGGCGCGCCGGTGACACACAATACCGTCTCGGTTACCGTGGTAGACAGTGATCCGACTCGGGCCGATGCCTGGTCCACGGCGCTGCTCTGCCTGGGGCGCGAGGCCGGCGTGGCGGTCGCCGATCGCCACCGCATCGCGGCGCTGTTCATCGCCGAAAGCAGCGGCGGGTTCGAGGAAACCGCCACCGCTGCCTGGCGGTCGCTGACGACGATTGAGATCGATTGATGCTGAGATTGTTCAAGATACGGGGTGGATTGATCCAGGAGATCCAGTGCCCCGCGGAGCAGCTGGAGCAGGCTCTGCCGCAAGCCGACTGGATCGATGCCCACGAGCCCGACGAAGGCGAGCGGGCGCTGCTGCAGCGCCTGCTGCACACGGATCTGCCCGAATTCGACGACGTCGAGGAGATCGAGGCGTCGGCACGGTTTTTCCTCGACCAGGCCGGGATCCACGTCCACTCGCTGTTCCTGGCCCAGACCGAGGGTCGCCACAGCACCGCGTCCGTCGCCTGTATCCTCAAGCGGGAATGCCTGATCACCATCCGCGAGGACGACCTCGCGGACTTTCGCCTGCTGCGCCTGCGCGCCCGCCGCGGACAGGTTGCGGTGCAGTCGCCGCAGAGCCTGCTGGTCACCCTGTTCGAGCAGAAGGTGGAGAACCACGCCGACACCCTGGAGAACCTGCACCGGCAGCTGGAGCGGGTGAGCTACCTGGTCCTGGAAGACGAGGAATCGGAGCTGGAGGACGCCATCGGCAAGCTGGCCCGCCTGGAGGACAGCAACGGCAAGATCCGGCTGTGCCTCATGGATACCCAGCGTGGCATTTCGTTTCTGCTCCGCCACCTCCACGGCCAGCAGGAACAGCCCGAGACGCTGCGCGAGATCATGCGCGACATCGAGACCCTGATGTCTCACACCACCTTTCTGTTCGACAAGATCAACTTCCTGATGGACTCCACCCAGGGTTTCATCAACATCGAGCAGAACCAGATCATCAAGATCTTCTCCATCGCCGCAGTGGTGTTCCTGCCGCCGACGCTGGTCGCGAGTATGTACGGGATGAACTTCGATCACATGCCCGAGCTGAAATGGCTGCTGGGCTATCCTTGGGCGATCGGCCTGATGATCGCCTCCGGAATCGCGCCCTACTGGTACTTCAAGCGCAAGGGCTGGCTGTAATTCCGCGCGTGGCAGTCCGCGCGGCCGGCCGCCGCCTTGGCCGCCCCGGTGTCTGGCGGGTAACATGGCCGCTGGCGTAGTGACGCCCCAAATCCCAGTGGAGTGTCCATTCCTCATGCTGACCATCGACCAGATCCGCGCCGCGCTGCGCGCCGGCCGCCAGCGCGCAGCGGCCTTCGAGCCGGCGCCGAGCCAGGCCGCGGTGGCCATGATCCTGGCCGACGGCGATACGGATCTGGAGGTGTGCTTCATCCGCCGCGCCGAGCGCGCCGGCGATCCCTGGTCGGGCCAGGTGGCCTTTCCCGGCGGTCGCGCCGGGCCGGGCGATGCCGATGCGCCGGCGGTAGCCGAACGCGAGACCTGGGAGGAGGTGGGCCTGCGGCTCGCCGCCGAACACCGTGTCGGCGCGTTGCCGGTGCGCGCGGTGACCCGGCCCCAGGCGGAGCTGACGCTGTCGCCCTTCGTATACTACCTGGGCAGTGGCGTCCAGCACTTGGCCAGCCCGCGCCTGGCGCATGAAGTCGCGGACGTGTTCTGGGTACCGCTCGGCCACCTGCGCGCCGACCACGCCGCCACCGAACTCGAATATCCCGTCGCCGGGGTGCCGGCGAGCTTTCCCGGCATCCGCTTCGGCGAACACGTGATCTGGGGGTTGACGCTGAACGTTCTGAACAGCTTTTTCGAGATGCTGCAGCTGCCGCCGCGCGCCGCGGGAGCGCGGCGATGACCACCGCCGGGCCGACCGCCTGCCTGCTCAGCACCGGCGAGGAGGTGCTGCGTGGGGAGATCCTCGACAGCAACAATCACTGGCTGGCGCAGACCCTGGGCGCGCGCGGGTTCCAGGTGCAGCTGATGCTGACCGCCGGCGATCGCCGCGCCGATCTCGCCTTCGCCCTGGGCGCCGCCCTCGAGCGTGCCGACTGGCTGTTCATGAGCGGCGGCCTGGGCCCCACCGACGACGACCTCACCACCGCGGTGGTGGCCGAGGTGGCCGGCGTCGGGCTGGAGTTTCACGAGCCGAGCTGGGCGGCGATCCAGGAGCGCTTCCGCCGCGCCAACCTCGAAGCCGGCGCCAACAACCGCAAGCAGGCGTTTTTTCCGCAGGGCGCCCGGGTGCTGCCCAATCCCCAGGGCACCGCGCCCGGGTTCGCGCTGCGCTGCGTCCGCGCCGGCGCGGCCAAGACCATCGTCGCCCTGCCCGGACCGCCGCGCGAGCTGCAACCCATGCTGCTCGCCTACCTCGACGAGATCGCGCCGCGGCGCGCCGCCGCGGACGGCGACCTGTTCATTCGCTTCCTCGGCCTGGGCGAATCCCAGCTCTCGGAGCGGCTCGAACTCTGGTCCCGGGTCTGGGGCCCGGTGAGCTTCCGCCAGGCCTTTCCCGAGCTCGAGGTGAAGCTCTATCAGCCGGCGCCGGACCAGGCGCGGGCACTGCGCGAGTTCGCCCATCGGGAACTGGCCGATTGCGTGCTCGATTTTTCGGCGGCTTCGGTGGTGGAGCTGCGCGGCGCTTTCCTGCGTGAGACCGGCCGTACGCTGGCCCTGGCGGAATCCTGCACCGGCGGTCTGGCGGCCAAGCTGGTCACCGACGCGGCCGGTTCCTCGGCCTATTTCGTCGGCGGTGTGGTGTCCTATGCCAACGCCGTGAAGGAGCAGCTGCTCGGCGTTGAACCGGGCGTGCTCGCCGCCGAGGGCGCGGTGTCTGAGCCCGTGGCGGTACAGATGGCACACGGCGCCCGTGCGCGGCTCGGCGCTGACCTGGGGTTGAGCTTCACCGGCATCGCCGGGCCCGACGGCGGCAGCGCCGAAAAACCGGTGGGCACGGTGTGGATGGCGAAGGCCGATGCAGCGGGCTGCGTGGCGCGCCGGTTTCAGCTCGGCCAGAGCCGCGAGCGCATCCGCCAGGCGGCGGTCGCCCACGGCTTTCGCTGGCTGTTGGAGGACTGGCTGGCGGCGCGGCGCCGGCGCGTGCTGGCCGGGGACTGACGGCGGCCGGATGAACGCGGAGGCCCTGCTGCGCTTTGCCAACGACGCCTTCTATCAGGCGTTTCGGGACCGCGAGCTCGCCGCCATGGAGCGCCTATGGGCACAGCGGCTGCCGCTGCTGTGCGCCCATCCCGGCGCCCGCCCCCTGTACGAGCGCGCGGCGGTGCTGGAGAGCTGGAACCAGATCCTGGGCCGGCCGAGCTGTCCGGTGCTGGAACACCGGATCGAATCCATCCTCCGATATGGCGCGTTGGCGCTGATCACCGGGTACGAATGGAGCCGGGCGCAGCCCGACGGCATATTGCTCGCCACCAATGGCTTCATGGAAGAGGACGGCCAGTACCGCATGGTGCTGCACCAGGCCGGCCCGGTGCGGGCGGTGACCATGACCCGAGCGCCCGACCCCCGGGTCCCTATCCATTGATGGGGTTGCACATGGGTAGCGGTGTGGGCGTCGCGGTTCCCGGTGAACAGCTGTTCGTCAGCTTGGCGATCGGTACCGGCATGGCCAGCATCACCGTGCTGGTGCACTTCTGGGGGCTGTTGCTGCTCACCTGGATCATGAACCGGCAGGGCTATCGGCTGCGGCCGCACGTCAACCACCTGCACCGGGCTGCGGTGATCCTGGTGGTGGTGCTGGGCATCTTCGCGCTGCACAGCGCCGAGATCTGGCTGTACGCCGCACTCTATCTGGCGCTTGGTGAGATGCAGCACTTCGAGGAGGCGCTGTACTTTTCCACCGCGGCCTTCGCCACCATCGGCTTTGGCGACGTGGTGATGTCGCCGCGCTGGCGCTTGATCAGCGTGATCGAGGGCGCCAACGGCTGGATCCTGTTCGCCTGGTCAACCGCCTTTCTGATTGGCGTGACCACCCGCATGCGGGTGCTCGAACACGACTGGCTCGATCGCCGCGAGTGACGATCGCCGTTTCCATTGCCCCCTGTTGCCGCGGAGTCTCCCATGGGTGTCGAAGTCACGGGTTTCCTGAGCCTGCTCCTGCTGATCGCCGACGTCTGGGCGATCGTGCGCATCGTGCAGAGCCCCGCCGGCACCGGCAGCAAGGTGCTGTGGATCGTGCTGATCCTGCTCTTGCCGCTGCTCGGCCTGCTGCTCTGGCTGGTAGTCGGCCCCAAGGATTGATGCGGATCGGGACCTTCGCCAACCGCGAACTGCTACCATTGGACCCGTACCGCGAAGGGGTAGTGAGCGATCGTGGAGCACTGCGTTTTCATCCAGGCCAATCGCCGCCAGTGGCTGGGGGCGGTGGTGGCAGCGCACGCGCTGCGGCGCAACTCGTGCCACCCCGAGCGCTTTGCCGTGCGCATCATGCAGGTGGAGGATTTTCCCTGCCTCCAGCAGCGCGAAGGCCAGCGCTTCCTGCGCGGCGGCGAGTGGCGAGTGTGGCGCAACGACGATCTGCAGTCCTTCACCCCGCTGCGCTTCGCGCCGCCGGAGCTGATGGACTACCAGGGGCGCGCCCTGGTGATCGACCCGGACGTGTTCGCCCAGGGCGACGTCTGGGAACTGCTGTCCCGGGACCTGGGCGGCCACGCCATCCTCTGCCGCGCCAAGACCGGGCGCAAGGGCAAGGCCGGGGCCTTCGCCACCAGCGTGATGCTGCTCGACTGCGCACAATTGCGGCACTGGAACCTGGAGCGCGACTTCGGCGCCCTGTTTCGCGGCGAGCGCGACTACATGGACTGGATCGGCCTGCATCTGGAGGATCCGGCCACCATCGGCCCGCTGGAGCCGGAGTGGAACGATTTCGACCACCTGACCCCGCGCACCCGCATGCTGCACAACACCAAGCGCTGGACCCAGCCGTGGAAGACCGGTCTGCCGGTGGATTTCCGGCCGGCGGACAGCTTTCGCCTGTTTCCGCCCCGGCACTGGCTGCGGCGGGCGCGGCGGGCGCTGTTTGGCGACTACCGTTTCGCCGGGCACTATCGGCGCCATCCCGACCCGGCCCAGGAGCGGGTCTTTTTCCGCCTGCTCGGCGAATGTCTCGCCGCCGGCGTGGTCGATGAGGCGCGGTTACGGGCCGAGATCGCCAGCCGCCACCTGCGCCCCGACGCCTTCGAGGTGCTGGCGCGAGTCGCCGCCTGAACCACCGCAGCGCGGTGGCCGGACTGGCCGCCGTTGCCGCCGTCATTTACCGGAATCCCCATGCAGACCCTGATCTCCCAATTTCGGCAGTTGCGGCGCACCCTGGCCAAGAAGGGCGCGCGGCGCCTGCTGCGCTGGCGCCTGCGCGACCGCGATACCGCCGAGCAGCTGGTGGCCGAGCGCGTCCTGCGCGGCGAAGAGCAGTACCATAGCCTGCGCCAGTGCGACGTCGCCGTGGTGTCCTTCGGCAAGAGCGGCCGCACCTGGCTGCGGGTGATGCTGTCGGAGGCGCTGCGCCTGCGCTTTGGGCTGCCGGATGGCCTGATGCTCGGCTTCGACAACTTCCACCGCCTCGATCCTCGGGTGCCGCGGGTGTTCTTCACCCACGACAACTACATCAAGGACTTCACCGGTGCCCCGGCGTCGAAGGCGCCGTTCTACGACAAGCCGGTGGTGCTGCTGGTGCGCGACCCGCGCGATGTTTCGGTGTCGAACTACTTCCAGTGGCGGTTTCGCATGAAACCGGACAAGAAGAAAATCAACCGGTATCCGCCGGCGGGTGCGGACATCGGCGTGGCCGACTACCTGCTCAGCGACTACGGCGGCAGCCTCGGCGACGTCATCGGCTTTCTCAACACCTGGGCTGCCGAGCTGCCGCGGGTCCAGCGCCTGCACCTGCTGCGCTATGAGGATCTACGCCGCGATCCGGAAAGCCAGCTGCGCGCTCTGCTTGAGTTCATGGGCGTGCCCGCCGACGAACCGGTGATCGGCGACGCCGTGGGCCATGCCTCCTACGAGAACATGAAGGCGCGCGAGCAGCGCAGCGGCGGCGGCCTCGGACGCCTCCTGGGCGGCCGCCTGCGGCCGCGCGACCGCGCCAATCCCGACAGCTACAAGGTGCGCCGGGCCAAGGTGGGCGGCTACCGGGACTACTGCAGCGACGCC
>JADLCO010000049.1 GCA_020847115.1 Pseudomonadales bacterium
ACACCGCGATCGACATCGAACTAGGCCAGCCGGAGCCCGTTCGCCTCGAGGTGTTCAACCTCCACCTGGGTTTGGCCACCCAGGAGCGCCAGCGCCAGGCGGGGCTGTTGCTGCGCTCGAAGGAATTTGCCGAACTGGACCAGCGCTGCGCCTGTATCGTCGGCGGTGACTTCAACGACTGGCTGTCGCGCCTGCGCGCCCTGTTCGTGGAGGGCGTGGGGTTGCGCTGCGCCACCGATCAGGAGAGCCAGCGGCGCACGCGATCAATGAAGACCTTCCCCTCCTTCGCGCCGCGTGGCGGTCTGGATCGCATCTACTATCGGGGCGGGCTGCGGCTGCTCGGAGCGGAAGTCTGCCGCCACCAGCTCGCCCGGGTGGCCAGCGATCACCTGCCGGTGATCGTGGATTTCGAAGTGCTGGGCAACTAGCCGGCGCGGTAGCGGCGGCGTGCGGTTGCAATGACTTTTTTCGCGGACGGATAATGGCGCCCTCCCGATGGGCGTAGTGCAAATGGCCGCATCCACCCGGATCGCCGTGCTCGGCGGCGGCAGTTTTGGCACTGCCATCGCCAACATGATCGCCGGCAACGGCCACGCCGTGAGCCTGTGGATGCGCGATCCGCAACGCGCCGCGCGCTGCCGCGAGACGCGCCGCAACGAGCGCTACCTGCCGGACTACGTGCTCGACGAGCGCCTGATCATCACTTCCGATCTGGGCGCAGCCCTGGATGGCGCGGCGGTGGTGTTCTTCTCGGTGCCCACCGGCGCCTTTGCCGAGGTGGCGCGGCGGGCCGGGCCCCACGTCCGGCCCGGCACCTTCGCCATCAGCACCGCCAAGGGGTTCGCGCCCGAGGGCTTCACCCGCATGAGCGAAGTACTTGCGCGCCATCTGCCGCAGACGCGCATCGGGGTGATCAGTGGCCCCAACCTGGCGCGCGAGGTGGCGCATCACGACATCACCGCCACGGTGATCGCCAGCCCCGACGCCGAGCTTTGCGCCCGGGTGCAGCAACTGCTGGTGACCTCCTATTTCCGCGTCTACGCCAATGCCGACATGTTCGGTGTGGAGCTGGCCGGAGCGCTCAAGAACATCTACGCCATCGAGGCGGGCATGGCCACCCAGCTGGGCCTCGGCCAGAACACCATGGCGGTGCTGCTCACCCGCAGTCTTGCCGAGATGACGCGCTTTGCCGCCACGCTCGGCGCCAACCCCATGACTGTTCTGGGCCTGGGTGGAGTCGGCGACCTGTTCGTCACCTGTACCTCGCCGCTCAGTCGCAACTTCCGTTTGGGGCAAGCGCTCGCCGCCGGGCGTTCGCTGGAAGAAGCCGTGGCCGAGGTCGGTCAGGTGGCGGAAGGCGTCAACACCACCCGCATCGTCAAGCGCAAGGCCGACGAACTCGGCGTCTACATGCCGCTGGCGAGCGCCCTGCACGCGGTGCTGTTCGAGGGTCGTTCCATCGCCCAGGCGCTGGCGCGGATGGCGGTCTCCGAGCGCAGTGACGACGTCGAATTCCGGGTGGGGTGAGCGCGCATGAAGCTCTATGTGCTGCGCCACGGCGAAGCCGAACCCCGCGCCGCGAGCGACGCCGAGCGCCGGCTGACCCGGCGCGGCGAGGCTGAGGTCCGCGCGGTGGCGCTGGCTGCGGCTGCCCGTCTGGGCGCACTGCAAGCGGTGGCCAGCAGCCCCTATCAGCGCGCCCGCCAGACTGCCGCCGAGCTGATGCGGTCCCTGGGGTTTGCCGGGGAGCTGCTGATCGAGCCGGGGCTGACGCCGGACGCCGAGCCGCGCGGCCTCGCTGCGCTGGTCGAGGGCAGTGATGTTGGAGAACTACTGCTCGTGAGTCATCAGCCCCTGGTGGGCGCGCTGCTGTGCTGGCTGTGCGACGACGATGCGCTCGATCCCATGGGTACCGCCCATCTGGTGGCGCTGGAGCTGACCGGCTTCGCGCGCGGCGGCGCGGAATTGCTGTGGCGCGAGCGGCCGTCGCACTGAGGTTTTCGATCCGATCCGGGAGCTTTCATGCCGCCCATCGAACACCGCTTTGCCTATGACGGCCTGGACATTGCCGCCCGTGAATGGGGCGATCCGGCTGGGGTGCCCGTGCTCGCCCTGCACGGCTGGCTCGACAACTGTGGCAGCTTCGCGCCCCTGGGCCGGCTGCTGCGCGGCGTGCGCCTGATCGCCCTGGATCTGCCCGGCCATGGGCACAGCAGCCACCGCTCTGCAGATGGCACCTACAACATCTGGCAGGACGTGGGCGTGATCCACGCCGTGGCCGAGCAACTGGGCTGGCAGCGCTTTGCGCTGCTGGGCCATTCGCGCGGTGCCATGGTCTGCACGCTGATGGCTGGCACTTTTCCCGAGCGGATCGTCCGCCTCGGCCTGCTCGACAGCTTCGTGCCCGGCACCGTGGCCACCGCAGACGAGCCCGAACAGCTGCGCGGCGCCATTCTCGACCGCGCTGCGCGTGGTGCGCGCGAGGCGAAGGTCTATCCCGATCGCGAGACGCTGGTGGCCACCCGCTTGCGTGGCCCCACGCCGCTGTCGGCGCTGTCAGCGCCGGACATCGTGGCGCGCGGTGCGGAACCGGTCGAGGGGGGCTGGCGCTGGCGCAGCGACGAGAAACTCAAGCTCGATTCCGAGATCAAGCTGACGCCCGAACTGGTGCGCGCCTTCGTGGCGCGCATCGACTGTCCGATCCTCCTGTTGCTGTCCGATCGGGCGCGGAGAGCGCGCTTCTACGGCATGGAGGCACACGCCCGCCAGCTCGACATCGTCGAGGTGCCGGGCAGCCATCACTTTCACATGGAGGAGCCGGCCACCGAGGTGGCGGAACGGCTGGGCGCGTTCTTCTGCGGTTGACGGCCGTCAGCGGTTGATCAGCGACAAGAACTCGTAGCGCGTCGCCTGGCGGTGGCGGAAGGCACCAAGCATCGCCGAGGTCTTGGTGGTGGAGTTCTGCTTCTCCACGCCGCGCATCATCATGCACATATGCTGGGCCTCGATGATCACGCCGACGCCGAGCGCCCCGGTCACCTGCTCGATGGCGGCGGCGATCTGGGTGGTCAGGTTTTCCTGGATCTGCAACCGGTGCGCGAACATGTCCACCACCCGCGCTACCTTGGACAGACCCAGCACCTTGCCGTTGGGGATATAGCCCACGTGGCACTTGCCGATGAAGGGCAGCAGGTGGTGCTCGCACAGAGAGTAGAGCTCGATGTCCTGGACGATCACCATCTCGCTGCTGTCGCTGGGGAACAGGGCCTCGTTGACCACCTCGCCGAGATCCTGAGTGTAGCCACTGGTGAGATATTCCATGGCCTTGGCGGCACGCTCGGGGGTATCGAGCAGCCCCGGTCGGGCCGGGTCTTCGCCGATGAGTTCGATGATGTTGCGGTAGTGCTCGCGCATGTCGGTATCTGGCTGTGGCGGACGGCTACCCTAAGGGAGCGGCCTGCAAAGGTCAAAGATGGAGCGCCGCAACCCAGACCGGGCTGCGGCGTTGGGTTGGCTCAGCGCCCGCTCGGGCGGTAGACGCGGATGGGGTGGTAGCTCTTGTGGTAGGAGGGCTGCTTGGCCCAGCGCAGGCCGGCGCTGATGCCACCGTCCACCGCGATCGCCTGGCCGGTGACGAAGGTGGAATGGTCGCCGGCCAGCCAGCAGGCCATCTGGGCGATGTCGTCGGGACGGCCGACGCGCGGGATCGGCTGGGTGATCTTGTAGTCCAGCTCGGCCATCTTCTCGTCGCGACCCACGGTGTTGGTGGCGAGCGGCGTGGCGATGAAGCCCGGGCAGATGGCGTTGACGCGGATGTTGTTCTCGCCCACTTCGAGTGCCACCGACTTGGTGAGATGGATCACTGCCGCCTTGGCCACCGAATACAGATGCGGGGTGTGGCCGGCGATCAGCCCGGCGACGCTCGCGGTGTTGATGATGCTGCCACCGCCCTGGCGCTTCATCACCGGGATGGCGTGCTTCATGCCGAGAAACACGCCCTTGAGCAGTACGTCGAAGGTGATGTCGTAGTCCTCCACCGGGGTTTCCTCCAGCGGCCCGATGGCGCCGCCGAAGCCGGCGTTGTTGAAGATGCAGTCGAGCCGGCCCCAGGTGTTCACCGCGCCGTCGATGGCGGCCTTGATCTGGTCCTCGCGGGTGACGTCCACCGCTGCGAAGCGGGCATTGGCGCCCAGTTCGGCGGCCAGCTTCTCGCCGCGCTCCCGCTGCATGTCGGCGATGACCACCTTGGCGCCCTGGGCGGCGAACAGCCGCACAGTGCCCTCGCCGATGCCGCTGGCCCCGCCGGTGATCAGCGCCACCTTCCCCTGCAATTCGTTCATGGCTGATTTCCTCTGTGGTCAAAAGGGATCAAGAGATCGGACGCAGGATCAAACCAGCTTGACCCGGCGGGGTCAATCGGGCCCCAGATCGCCGGCCCGCGGCAGGCTTGCCGCGCCTGCCGAGCGCTCGTGCCGAAGCGGAACGAGCCGCGCCGGAACCCTCACCAGCATCGAACCAATGACTTTTCACTACCCGGGAGACCACCATGAGTACCCATGCCGCTCGAGAGAATTTCGATCCGGAATTTCTGCGCCGCAAATATGCCGAGGAGCGCGACAAGCGTCTGCGCCCCGACGGCAACCAGCAGTACCAGGAGATGAAGGGCGAGTTCTCCTATTTTCTCGAGGATCCCTACGTCGAGACGCCAATCGACCGCGCACCGCTTGAAGACGAAGTGGAAGTGGCGATCATCGGCGGCGGGCTCGGCGGCCTGTTGGCCGGGGCGCGGCTGCGCGAGGCTGGCATCGAAGACATCCGCATGATCGAGAAGGGCGCGGATTTCGGCGGCACCTGGTACTGGAACCGTTATCCCGGTGCGGCCTGCGACATCGAGGCCTACACCTATCTGCCGCTGCTGGAAGAGTTGAATTACATGCCGCCGCGCAAGTTCTGCGACGCGCCGGAGATCCTGGCCCACTGCCGGCGCATCGCCGAGCACTACCGCCTCTACGACAACGCCTGCCTGCAGACCGAGGTCAAGAAGATGGTGTGGGACGAAAGCGCCCGGCGCTGGATCATCCACACCGACCGCAACGACAAGATCCGGGCCCGCTTCGTGATCATGGTCAACGGGCCGCTGAACCGACCCAAGCTGCCGGGCATTCCCGGCATCAGCAATTTCAAGGGTCACACCTTTCACACCAGCCGCTGGGATTATCGCTACACCGGCGGCGATGCCCACGGCAACCTCACCGGACTGCGCGACAAGCGCGTCGGCATCATCGGCACCGGCGCCACCGCGGTGCAGTGCGTGTCCTATTTGGGCGAATGGGCCAAGCAGCTGTACGTGTTCCAGCGCACGCCCTCCGGTGTCGATCCGCGCAACGACCACCCGACCGACATGAATTGGGCGGCGAGTCTCAAGCCCGGCTGGCAGAAACAGCGGCAGAAGGATTTCACCGCCATCCTCACCGGCCGCGGCGGACGGCGCGGTGAAATCGATCAGCTCGACCAGTTCGACGACGCCTGGGTGGAGATGGGCAAGATCTACCGCCGCCGCATGCGCGAAGCGGGCAAGGATGTGCCCAGGGAAAAGGTTCTCGAAATCTTCGAGCTGTCGAATTTCGAAAAGATGGAAAACATCCGCCGCCGCGTCGACGAGATCGTCAAGGACAAGGAAACCGCCGAAGCCCTGAAGCCCTGGTACGCCTTCATGTGCAAGCGGCCCTGCCTCGACGATCGCTACCTGCCCACCTTCAACCGGCCCAACGTCAAGCTGGTGGATACCAAGGGCAAGGGAGTGGAGCGGATCACCGAAAAAGGTGTGGTCGTGGAGGGTGTCGAATACGAGGTCGACTGCCTGATCTTCGCGACTGGCTTCGAGGTCGGCACCGACTACACCCGCCGCGCCGGCTACGACCTGATCGGCGTGGGCGGCCAGAGCCTGGAAGAAAAATGGAAGGACGGCATGGTGACCCTGTTCGGCATTCACAGCCGCGGCTTTCCCAACTGTTTCATCGTCGGCAACGGCCAGGCGTCCTTCACCGCCAACTACCCCGACGGGCTCGACGAAGGCGCCAAGCACATCGCCCACCTCATCACGCAGTTCGAGGAGCGCGGCATCACCAAGGTCGAACCCACCGCGGAGGCCGAAAAGGCCTGGGCGGCAGAAGTGTTGGGCACCAAGGCCAGCGGTCCCCAGGGCGGTGCCGGCTGTACGCCCGGCTACTACAATCTGGAAGGCCAGCACGACCCCCGGGCCCGGCGCAACCAGCCCTTCGGCGGCATGATGGGCGCCAACGCCTATTTCGAGCGCCTGGAGGCGTTTCGCGCTGCCGGCGACATGCCGGGTCTGGAGCTTTCCTGATCGGGGAAAGCTGCTTGCCGATCGCTGGCTAACGGTCGCCGCATCAGTGCTCCCGGGCGTGCAGCACCAACACGCGAGACAGCCGACAGGCGTCCTCGCGCCAGCGGGACGCGGGGATGACTGGCACCCCCGGCGGGAACCCGTCGGCGGTGCCGGCAAGCGGCGGCGCACAGTTTTGGGGTACCCATGATCAAGGAGTCCGCGCCCATGAACGCCGACGACTACGCGACCCAGGTGCGCCTGCTCGAGCACTATCTGCTGCTGACTCTGGAAGCTTTCGACGCCGAGTTCGAAGACCTGCGCTTTGACGATCTTGCGGCTTCGCAGGAGCGCTTGCGCGCCGCGCTGGAAGCGTTGATTCCGGCCACTCGACACGGGCTGGAAGCCCTCGACCCGCCGCCGGAGCGCGTGGAACCTCACCGCCGGCTGGTCGCCGCCGCCAGCCGTTGCGAAGATGCCGCGCAAATCTGGCAACAGGGGCGGGGGGCTACCTTCATCAACAGCCTGGTGCAGTGCCGGCAGCTGCTGGTGCAGACGCTGGAGGAGCTGTTCGCGCTGCGTGCGCATTTACCGGTGCTGGGCGAGTACTTCGGCTCCATCCCGACGTCGGCCGCCGCCAACCCCGGCACCGGTCTGATCGCGCTGGCGGCGGGCGCGGATCACGGTCCCTGCGCCCTCTATGTGCCGGACGACTACACCGACGACCGCGACTGGCCGCTGATCGTGGCGCTGCATGGCGCGTCCGGCAGCGGCCGGGAATACGTGTGGACCTGGCAGCGACTCGCGGCCGAGCACGGGTATCTGGTGCTGGCGCCGAAATCCACCGAGATCACCTGGTCGGTGCTCCAGCCGCACATCGACGCGGCGTCGGTCACCGGCGCCATCGACCGCGTGCTGGCCGACTACCGCATCGATCGCCAGCGGGTGTTGCTGACCGGGCTATCCGATGGCGCTACCTTCAGCTACCTGCTGGCCTTTCTGGCGCCGGAATACTTCGCCGGGCTGGCGCCCATCGCCGGGGAATTGAGCCAGGTGGCCGAGCCGTTGCTGCGCCGCCGCGAGGGCTGCGAAGTACCGCTGCTGGTGGTACACGGCGCGCATGACCACATCTTTCCGATCGAGACCGTGCGCAGCACCTGCGGGCTGCTCAAGCATTTGGGCTATGACATCCGCTTCGACGAGCTGCCGGACTGGGGACACGCCTATCCCTACCGCATCCATCGCGAGCGGGTAATGCCCTGGTTCGAGGCGCTGGCGGGGCGGTGAGCACGCCACCCGACAGCCGCACCGGGCGCGCTTGATGTCCCGCCTCGCCGCAGCCCGCATCTCGGTGTTGGATCTGGCGCCGATCCGCGCCGGCGGCACGCCCGGCGAGGCGCTCGGCAACGCGCTGGCGCTGGCGCGCTGCGCCGAGGCCGCGGGCTTCACCCGCTTCTGGGTCGCCGAGCACCACAACATGGACGGTATCGCCAGCTCGGCCCCGGCGGTGCTGATCGCCCACCTCGCCGCACATACCACCCGCATCCGCCTGGGCGCGGGCGGGGTGATGCTGCCCAACCACGCGCCGCTGGCGATCGCCGAGCAGTTCGGCACGCTGGCGGCGCTGCATCCGGGTCGCATCGACCTGGGCCTGGGCCGCGCGCCGGGCACCGATCCCTGGACCGCGGCGGCGCTGCGCCGCGGCCGCACCGAGGAATTCCCTGCCGAAGTCGCCGAGATCCGCCGCCTGCTGGGGCCGGTCCAGTCCGGACAGCGGCTGGTGGCGGTGCCGGGCGCGGGCAGTGACGTGCAGCTCTGGCTGCTGGGTTCGAGCCTGTTCAGCGCGCGCCTCGCCGCCGCACTGGGCCTGCCCTACGCCTTTGCCTCGCATTTCGCCCCCCAGCAGTTGGACGCGGCGCTGGCAATCTATCGGCGCGAGTTTCAGCCGTTCGCGGAACTGCCCGCGCCCCGGGTGGCGATCGGCGTGCCGCTGATCGCGGCCCCCGACGACGCCGAGTCCGAGTACCTCGCCAGCAGTCTGCGCCAGCGCTGGCTGGCACTCTTGCGCGGCGCCAGCCTGCGCCTGCCGCCACCGACCAGGGACGCGCTGGACGCAAGCCCCGGCGAACGGCTGGCCCTGGACGAACTGCTCGGCGTCGCCGCCATCGGCGGGCGCGAGCGCGTCTGCGCGCAGCTGGAAACACTGCTGGCGCGCACCGGCGCCGACGAGATTCTGTTCACCTGCGACATCTACGATCAACCCTTGCGTCGCCGCGCCCTGCGCCTGCTGGCCGAGTGGCGGCTGGTCTGAGCGCCGCGGGTGCTCTGTTAACATCGCTGCCTGGCGTTGGCGCCCGCTACCCCGGATTGGGAATGGCGCGCGCCGGGTGGCAGGTCCGGATTGTGGGAGATGGTGCGATGGGTGGCGGGCTCTCGGTGGCGGCGCGATTCCTGCTCTACGGCGCGGCCTTCGTGATCCTGGTGGCCGGGATGAAGGCGGCGGCGGCGCTGCTGGTGCCCTTCCTGCTCGCGATCTTCATCGCCCTGATCTGCGCGCCACCCATTGCCTGGCTGAAGGCGCGCGGGGTGCCGGGCGGCGTTGCCATCGTGCTGATCGTCTTGGGGATCGTGCTGGGCGCGGCGCTGGTGGGCACGCTGGTGGGCACTTCGATCGTCGATTTCCGCCAAGGTCTGCCCTATTACCAGCGGCGCCTGCTGGAGATGACCAGTGGCCTGCAGGACTGGCTGGCCGGCCACGGGCTGCAATTCGATCTCAACGACTGGCGCGACAGCGTCAACCCCGGGGCGGTGATGCAACTCGCCGGCAACACCCTGGCCTCCCTCGGCAATCTCACCACCAACGGCTTCATGATCCTGATCACGGTGGTGTTCATCCTCGCCGAGCAGGTGCGGTTTCGCGACAAGCTGGCCCAGGCGCGCAACGTGCCGGGCGAATCCCTGGCCGCCATCGGCCGCTTCACCGAGAGTGTCAACCACTACCTCGGCCTTAAGACGCTCACCAGCGTGCTGACCGGAGTACTGGTGGGTCTGGCGCTGTGGCTGCTCGGCATCGACTACGCGATGATGTGGGCGCTGCTCACCTTCCTGCTCAACTATGTGCCCACCATCGGCTCCATCCTGGCGGCGGCACCGACGGTGCTGCTCGCCCTGGTGCAGATCGGGCCGCTCACCGCGCTGATCGCCGCTGCCGTACAACTGGTCATCAATGTGGTGATCGGCAACATCGTCGAGCCGCGGCTGATGGGGCGCGGCCTCAATCTGTCGCCCCTGGTGGTGTTCCTGTCCCTGGTGTTCTGGGGCTGGGTACTGGGCCCGGTGGGCATGCTGCTGTCGGTGCCGCTGACCATGCTGGTCAAGATCGCTCTGGAAAACGATCCCGATACCCGTTGGTTGGGCGTCATGCTCGGCCAGGGGGAGACGCCACTGCCGTCGCTGCCGCTCGCGGAGGATGATCCGGCGTGATGCCGCCCGCCGCGCTGGCTGCCTCACTCGCGCACTTGGTGCCCGGTGCCTGCCTCAAGGAGGTGACGCCGGAGCCACCCGGGGGGGTGCGCCTGTGGCTGCTCGATCCGCACGGCATGGCCCGGCCGCTCACCGAAGCCGAGACCGATGCGGTATGGGAGACGCCTCCCTACTGGAGCTTCTGCTGGGGGGCGGGCAAGGTGTTGGCCGCGCATCTGCTGGCCGACCCGGCGGCAGTGGCCGGGCGCACGGTGGTGGATTTCGGGTGCGGTTCCGGGGTGGTGGGGATCGCCGCGGCGCTGGCCGGCGCGGCGCGGGTGATCTGCTGCGACAGCGATCCCCTGGCGCTGCAGGCAGCCGCCGCCAACGCCGCGCTCAACGGCGTCGCAGTGGCGCTGGCCGCGAACCTCGACCAGTTGCCAGGGGGCATCGATCTGCTGTGCGCTGCCGATGTGCTCTACGATCCGGCCAACCTGCCGCTGGCCGAACGCTTCTTGATGCTCGCCGACGCCGTGCTGGTGGCGGATTCGCGGCTGCCGCGCTTCACGGTACCCGGCTATCGGGAAGTGGCGATCGGGCTCGGCATCACCGAGCCGGATCTCGGCGAGCTGGACTCGGTCAAGCAGGTGCGGCTGTACCATGGTACGGGTCGTCGGGCAGGCCGTGGCGAGGTTTGTTGCTAGAGTAACCGCCGGTCCCCGGGAATCAGGCCATGTCCAACCGCAGCATCGAACTCAGTCCGGCACTCTACGATTACCTGCTCGCCAACTCACTGCGCGAGACGGAAGTGCAGCGCCAGCTGCGCGCGCGCACCGCGCAGCTGGCCGACCACAACATGCAGATCGCGCCCGAGCAGGGCCAGTTCATGGCCCTGCTGGCGCGCCTGCGGGGGGCCCGCCGGGCGCTCGAAATCGGCGTCTATACCGGTTACAGCGCGCTGTGCGTGGCAGCCGCGCTGCCCGCAGATGGCTTGCTGGTGGCCTGCGACCTCAGCGCCGAGTACACCGCTATCGCTCGCGATTACTGGCAGCGCGCTGGGGTCGCCGAGCGCATCGAACTGCGCCTGGCGCCGGCAGCGGACACGCTGGCGGCGCT
>JADLCO010000050.1 GCA_020847115.1 Pseudomonadales bacterium
AACACCTTCTCCTGCGCCTTCTCGCGGATCGAACAGGTATTGAGCAGCAGGATGTCGGCTTCCGCCGGGTCGTCGGTGGCGATCAGGCCATCGCTGTGGCCGAGCAGATCGCGCATGCGCGCCGAATCGTACTCGTTCATCTGGCAGCCCTGGGTGACGATGTGGAGCTTGCGGACTCCAGCGGGGGAACCGGATTCGGCCATGGATTTGGGGGCTCGGCGGGCGGGTTTGCGGCGGTGGCATTATACCGCAGCGCGGCCCCGGAGCCGGATTGAAATCCCGGGTCCGGGCCCCATTGTGCTAAGCTGCCGCCAGTAACTTCCAAGGCCGCCGGGCATGTCCAACGAACCCATCTATCGGATCATCTTCTTCAACCAGGGCCAGGTCTACGAGATCTACAGCCGCTATGTCTATCAGAGCGATCTGATGGGCTTTCTGGAGGTCGAGGAATTCGTGTTCGGCGAGAAGTCGCAGATGATCGTCGATCCCGCCGAAGAAAAGCTGAAATCCGAGTTTTCCGGGGTCAAGCGCAGCTTTATCCCCATGCACGCCGTGGTGCGCGTCGACGAGGTAGAGAAGGAAGGGGTTTGCAAGGTCACCGACGCGCGCGGCAGTAACGTCATGGCCTTCCCGCAGTTCCCGGCGGTGTCCGGCCGAACCACCAAGACGGATTCCTGATTCGCGCGCCGGGCGCCTGCCACGGAGGATGCGCAACGGTCGGCCGGCACCTCGTCCTCAAGGAGGTGCTCGTGAAACTGGGTCTGGTGATTGCCGCGCTGGTGCTGCTGTACGTCTTTTATCCCACCTCTGACTTGGTGACCCGATTGGGGTCTCCGGCTTGGGCCGCCGGCGACCGGACCTACTGGTCCCTGGCTGATTGTCGCGCTGCCGGGCGGGCGCTGGTGGAAGCCGAATGGCGTTGCCGTGCCAACAATCCCTGGCATCTCCTGTTCCGCACCGGGACGCGCTACGACCCCGACATCAACGCCAGCCAACGAGAGCTCGAGGATGGGTGAGGGCGATCCGGCGGTCTCGCGTTCCCCAGGCAGGCTCGACGCCATTCACCTCGCAAGCCGGCGGGGAATGTTGCCAGTGGCGGTCGCGGCCGCGCGGGCGGTGGCGGGCCGTGGTCTGGTAGGGGACCGCTATTGCGAGGGTGCCGGCACCTGGTCGCGGTGGCCGGGCACGGGACGGGCGGTGACGCTGATCGCCGCGGAGGTGCTCGAACAACTGCCCGCCAGCTGTCGAATCAGTGCCGCCGAATCGCGGCGCAATCTGCTTACCCGAGACGTCGATCTCGATGCCCTGCTGGGGCGCGAGTTTCGCATCGGCGGCGCCTGGTTTCGGGGGCAGCGCCGGTGCGAGCCCTGCGCGCATCTGGAGCGGCTGACGCGGCCGGGCATCGCCGCCCGGTTGCAGGGTCGCGGCGGGTTGCGCGCCGACGTGCTCCGCAGTGGCTGGCTGCGCGTCGGCGATGCGGTGGTCGTCGGCGAATTTCCGGTTCCTGCGGACGCAAATCAGGAACGGTGCAATGGCGATTGAAGCTACCAGGATTCGCGGCGCCTGTCTGTGTGGGGCGGTCGCCTTTGTGGTCTGGGGGCCGTTCGAGCGCTTCGTGCTCTGTCATTGCTCGCGCTGCCGCAAGGCCACCGCCTCGGCCTACGCCGCCAATCTGTTCACCGCGCCGGACCATGTTGAATGGTTGCGCGGGACGGACTTGATGCGCCGCTACCAGGTGCCGGAAGCCCGCAGTTTTTCCAAGTGCTTCTGTACCCAGTGCGGCTCGGCACTGCCCTACGTCAGCCGCAATGGCGCTCATCTCATCGTGCCTGCCGGAGTGCTGGACGAGGATCCAGGTGTGGTGCCGGATCGACAGATCTTCTGGGACAGCCACGCCTGCTGGTATGAGGCCGGGCTCGCGGCACCGCGCTTTGCCGGCTATCCCCCCGAGGGCTGGCTTCCCGACGCCGAGTGATGCCGTCGGTAGTCAGGCCCAGCGTGCCAGCATTTCCCGCAGCGCATCGATGAACCCCAGAGGTTGGTCCAGAAAGACGTGGTGGGCGGCACCGGGAAGAGTGTGAAACGGTGACCCGCGCGGGGCCACGTACTGGATATAGGCGAGATCTTCCTCGGTGACGGAAGCGCTCAGGGCGCCGTGAATCATGCCAAAACCGGTGGCGAGGCCGAGTAGCGCATCGGTGTGATCCTCGAAGCGAAAGCGGTCGAGCAGCGCCGCATCGGCCTTCAGCTCCCAGCCGTCGGCGGTTTGGTGGATCGAGTGCCGGGCGATGTGTTCGAGCAGAAACTGGTTGGCGCAGCGCTGCGGTGGTACCACCCGATAGCCGGCGATCGCGCTCTCCGCATCGGGATAGACGGTGTGGGGTAGAAAGCCGCTGGTGCCGCGCGGCCGATGCTCGCCGGGCGGTGATACCAGTTTGGCATCCACCGAGATCATCGCCTTGATGCGCTCGGGGTGGGTGGCGGCGGTGCGCAGGGCGATGCCGCCGCCGAAGCTGTGGCCGACGACCACCAGATCGCTACCGATGCCGGCGCCATCGGCGACCGCCAGCACTTCGCGCGCATAGGTATCGAGGTCATAGCGCTCGCGATGGCCGCTATCGCCGGCGCCCGAGCAGTCGAGCGCCACCACCCGATGGTCAGCGGCAAAGGCCGGGGCGATGAAGTCCCACCAGTGGCTGTTGGCGCTGTAGCCGTGGATCAGCAGCAGCCCGGGGCGGCCGGCTTCGCCCCAGCAGCGGTAGGCGATTGGGCAGCCATCCACCGCAACCGAATGTTCGGTTGCGGTGTGGGCGATGGCGGCGTCGAACCAGGCGGGGCGCTCGGTGCTCATCGGCGCCGGCTCAGAACAGCAGCTGGTAGGCGTAGCAGGCCATCAGCAGCACCTGCACGAAGAAGAAGGTGGCGCGGATCCACACCATCGCCGGGCTGGTGGAGATCAGGTGCGCGACCGACTGCCCGATGCGCGCATAGAGCACGTACATGACGGTGCTCTCCATCACCCCGAGCTGGCCGGAGAGGCCGGCGGCCGCGACCAGTGCGGCGAACACCGGCAGGTTTTCCACGCAGTTCATGTGCGCGCGGGTCACGCGGTGGCCGAAGCCGGGCAGGTCTTCCCCAGTGGGGGAGAATTTATTGATGGGGATCTTGGCGCCGGCGAACAGGTTGGCCATGCGATTGGTGGCCATGACCAGAGTGAGCAGCAGCGTCCAGCCGGCAAAGCCGGCGAGTGCGTAGTAGGCGGGGTTCATGCTAGGTTTCCTTGTCGATTGTTATTGGAGGGCACGATGGTCACCGTGCCGCGGTGGAGCGTAAATGTCTGAGTTTTTGGTGCCCGAGGCTGGCGACCAGCCGCTGTTTCCCCTCCAGCGCCTGGTGTTTCCCGGCGTTGCCATTCCCATGCGCATCTTCGAGCAGCGCTATCTGCGTCTGGTGCGCGAATCCCTGGCCGCGGATGCCGGTTTCGGCGTGGTGCCGATTCTCGAAGGGCGTGAGGTCGGCGCCACGCCGCGCATCGCCCCGCTCGGCACTTGGGTGCGCATCGTCGACTGGTCGACCCTGCCCAACGGCCTGCTGGGCATCGAGATCCGCGGCGAGCGGCGCCTGCGCGTGGGCGCCATCCATGTCGAGCCCGATGGCCTGATGCGCGGCGAGGTGACTCTTCAGGCGGCGGAAGAGCCGCTGGCATTGGCCGAGGCCGATGCCGATCTGGTTGGCTTGCTCGGCGAGCTGGCGCGCGAACTGGGCGTCGCCGAGCGTTATCTCGATGACGCGCTCGACGGCAGCCAGCTGGCCTGGCGGCTCGCTGATCTGCTGCCGGTGCCCTTGGCCAGCAAGATCGCGCTGCTGGAACTGGACGATCCCGCCGCGCGGCTCGCCCTGGTGCGGCGCTGGGTATGGCAGATGGCCCAGCGCTGAGCGCCTTCGGCGGGTGCTTACTCCTCGCGGCCCTTGAGCATGCGCAGCGGGTTGTAGGTCAGCACGTCCTCGCCGTTCTGGTTGACCACCCGGTTGAAGGTGCGCACCAGGCCCCGGTTGCCCTTGCTGGTCTGCCGCACTTCGACGACTTCCACCTCGACATGGATGGTGTCGCCGGCAAAGCAGGGCCGCTTGATGTCCAGCTCCATGTTGAGAAAGGCCATGCCGGTGCCCTGCATGCTGGGCAGCAACAGGCCCTCGGCGAAACTGTAGACCAGGGCGCCCGGCGCGAAGGGGCGTTTGATCACCGATTTTTCGCGCAGGAACTCGCGATCGCTGAACACCACCTCGTGGAGGCCGACCAGGTTGATGAAGCTGGCGATGTCGGCCTCCAGCACCGTGCGGCCCCAGGTGCGGAAGCGGTCGCCGGGTTGCAGATCCTGCCAGTAGAAACCCGTGCCCAGTTGACGCATGAAGATGGCTCCCAAGAGTTGTGGAGCCGCGATGGTGCGGCAATCCGCCGGGTGCGGCAAACCCCGGCGGCGACCGGGCCGCGGCAAAGGGGCGGTCTGTATAATGACGCGCTACACGGCATAGCGTCGGTATGACGCCGGGGTTGAGGATGGATATCGTGTCCTACATGCGCGATCTGGGGCGGCAGGCGCGCCAGGCGGCACGGGTAGTAGCCGCCGCCGGCAGCCGCGAGAAGGATGCCGCGCTCGCGGCGATTGCCGCCACGCTCGACGCACAGCGGGAAGGGCTGGCAGCCGCCAACGCGCGGGACCTGGCCGCCGGCCGGGACAACGGCCTCGATGCGGCGCAACTGGATCGCCTCGCGCTCACTCCGGCGCGCATCGACGCCATGATCGAGGGTTTGCGCCAGGTGCTGGCGCTGGCCGATCCGGTGGGCGAGATCACCGGGCTCAGCTATCGACCGAGCGGCATCCAGGTCGGCCGCATGCGGGTGCCGCTGGGGGTGATCGGCATCATCTATGAATCGCGGCCCAATGTGACCGTCGATGCCGCTAGCCTCTGCCTCAAGTCGGGCAACGCCTGCATTCTGCGCGGCGGCAGCGAGTCGTTCCATTCCAACGGCGCGATTGCCGCCTGCATCCAGCGCGGACTCGCCGCGGCCGGCCTGCCGGCCGCGGCGGTGCAGGTGGTCGCGACCCCGGATCGGGCCGCGGTGGGCGAGCTGATCGCCATGCCCGAATTCGTCGACGTGGTCGTGCCGCGCGGCGGCAAGAGCTTGATCGAGCGCATCAGCGCCGAGGCCCGGGTGCCGGTGATCAAGCATCTGGACGGTGTCTGTCACGTCTATGTCGACGACCGCGCCGATCTCGACAAGGCCTTCGCCATTGCCCTCAACGCCAAGACCCACCGCTACGGCGTATGCAACGCCATGGAGACGCTGCTCGTCGCCGAGCCGGTGGCTGCGGCGCTTCTGCCGCGCCTGGCTGCCGCCTATGCCGATGCCGGGGTCGAGCTGCGCGGCTGCGAGCGCACCCGCGCGCTGGTGGCCGAGTGCCGACCTGCCAGCGAGGACGACTGGTACGCGGAGTATCTGGCGCCGATCCTCGCGGTGCGTGTGGTGCCGGGTCTCGATGCGGCGATCGACCACATCGGCCGCTACGGTTCCGCGCATACCGACGCCATCGTCACCGAGGATTACAGCCGGGCGCGGCGCTTCCTGCGCGAGGTGGATTCCAGCTCGGTGATGGTCAACGCCTCCACCCGCTTCGCCGACGGCTTCGAATACGGCCTCGGCGCGGAGATCGGCATTTCCACCGACAAGCTCCATGCCCGCGGCCCGGTCGGTCTCGAAGGGCTGACCAGTCAGAAGTTCGTGGTGCTGGGCGACGGCCAGGTGCGCGGCTGAGCTTGGACGCCATCGGTCTGTTCGGCGGCACCTTCGATCCGGTGCACATCGGCCATCTGCGCACCGCCGTCGAGCTGCGCGAGGCGCTTGGGCTGAAACGCGTGCTGCTCGTGCCCAGCGCGCGGCCGCCGCACCGGGCGCCGCCGCGGGCCAGCGCCGCGCAGCGCTTCGCCATGCTCGCCGCCGCCATCGGCGACGAGCCCGGTCTGGTCGCCGACGACCGCGAACTGCGCCGTGATGGGCCCTCCTACACCATCGATACCCTCGCCGAGCTGCGCGCCGAACTCGGCTCCGATGTGGCCCTGTGCCTGTGCCTGGGCATGGATGCGCTGGCCGGCCTGGCGAGCTGGCACCGCTGGCGCGAATTCACCGATTTGGCCCATCTCGTGGTCGTGGCGCGGCCGGGCTGGCAGGCGCCGGCATCCGGCCCGGTCGCCGAGTGGCTGGCGGCGCGCTGGGTTCGGCATCCGGCCGCATTGCAGGCCGCCGCGCACGGCCGCGCGCTGCTTCGCGAGCTGACTCTGCTGCCGGTGTCCTCGAGCCAGGTGCGCGCGGATCTGGCCGCCGGGCGCTCGGTGCGCTATCTGGTGCCGGATGCGGCGCTGGCCTATCTGCATCGGCATCAACTCTATACCGCCGCGGACCGCGGCCACGGGCAGGACTCGCCATGAACGACAACCTCACCGCGGTGGTGGTCGCCGCGCTGGAAGACATCAAGGGGCAGGACATCGTCTGGCTCGATGTGCGTGGACTCACCGACGTCACCGACACCCTGGTGGTGGCCAGCGGCGGTTCGACGCGGCAGGTCAAGGCGCTGGCCGAACACGCCATCGAGGCCGGCCGCAAGGCGGGGTTCCAGACCATCGGGGTGGAGGGCCTGGAGACCGCGGAGTGGGTACTGGTGGATTTCGGCGACCTGGTGCTGCACGTCATGCTGCCGGCGACCCGCGCCTTCTACGAGCTGGAAAAGCTCTGGTCGCTGCGCCCCGAGGATCTCCGGCGCGGCGAGGAGTGAGCCGGCTTGCGCTTGCGCCTGCTGGCGGTGGGAACCCGCATGCCGGCCTGGGTCGGCCTCGCGGTCGCTGACTATGCGCGCCGCCTGCCGCCGGAATTGAAGCTGGAGATCGTCGAGATCCCGCTCGGTGCGCGGTCGGCCACCGCGGATCCCGCAGCGGCGGTCGCCGCCGAAGGCCGGGCGCTGCTCAAGGCCGTGGGCGCGCGCGACACCCTGGTCGCCCTCGACGTCGCCGGGGAACCTTGGAGCACGCCGCAGCTCGCCGCGCGGCTCGGGGGGTGGCAGGCGGCGGGCGGCACCTGCTGCCTGCTGATCGGCGGCCCGGACGGCCTGGACTCCGAGTGCCTGCGCCGCGCCCAGCAGCGCTGGTCGCTGTCGGCGCTGACCCTGCCCCATCCCCTGGTGCGGGTGCTGGTCGCCGAGCAACTCTACCGCGCCTGGACCATCAACGTCGGCCATCCCTATCATCGATGAACAGCGACGGGCACAGATGAACGCCGACCGCCTGTTGCGCGATCACCGCCGCGAGCATCGGCTGTTCGCCGGCCGGCTGGGGCTGGCCCTGCTCGGCATGGGATTGTTGTTCACCCTGCTGGTGTGGCGTTACTTCGATCTGCAGGTGCTGCGCCACGAAGATTTCGTCACCCGGGCCGAGCGCAACCGTATCCATGTGCGCGCGATCCCGCCGCCGCGGGGGTTGATCTTCGACCGCAACGGCGTACTGCTGGCCGACAACCGGCCGGGATTCATCCTCTCCATCGTCATCGAGCGCGCCGGGAATCTCGATCTTCTGCTCGCCGAACTGCAGCGCCTGATCGCCCTGGGCGACGCCGAACTGGAACGCTTCCGGCAGCTCGCCGCCCGCCGCCGACCCTACGAATCGGTGCCGTTGCGCTACAACCTGACCGAAGAGGAGCAGAGCATCCTCGCGGTCAACGAGTACCGCTTCGAGGGCTTGGAGATCTCCGCGCAGCTGGTGCGCCACTATCCCCAAGGCGCCATGCTCGCCCATGTGCTGGGGTACATGGGCCGTATCGATGAGACGGAACTCAAGGCGATCGATCCCGATGCCTATCGCGGGGTTTACAGCATCGGCAAGGCCGGACTGGAGCGCTTCTACGAGGCGGAACTGCTGGGCAAGCCGGGCTACGAGTACGCCGAGACCAATGCCCGTGGCCGGGTGATGCGGGTGATCGAGCGCACCGAGCCCACCGCCGGGCGGAATCTGCGTCTGCACCTTGATCTGCGCCTGCAACAGGAGGCCTATGCCGCCCTTGCCGGGGAGCGCGGCGCGGTGGTGGCGATCGACGTCCGCGACGGCGGCGTGCTGGCGCTGGCCAGCGCGCCCGGCTTCGATCCGAATCCATTCGTGACCGGGATTTCCAGTGCGGCCTATCGGGAGCTGACCCAATCGTCGGACCGCCCCCTGTTCGACCGGGCGACGCGCGGGCAGTATCCCCCGGGCTCCACAGTCAAGCCCCTGTTCGCCCTGGCCGCGCTCGACAGCGGTGTGGTCACTCCGACCACCCGGATCTATGACCCGGGCTTTTTCCGGCTGGAAAACAGCTCCCATCGCTATCGCGACTGGAAGCGTGGCGGCCACGGCTGGGTGACGGTGCGCGAGGGGGTGGTGCAGTCGTGCGACATTTTTTTTTACACCGTCGGCACGCGCATGGGGATCGACCGGTTGTATCAGATCGGGACGCAATTCGGTCTCGGGGTCAAGACCGGCATCGACCTGCCCAACGAAGCCGCCGGCGTGATGCCCTCGCGCGACTGGAAGCGCGCCGTCCGGGGCGTTGCCTGGTACCCGGGAGATACCGTCAATACCAGCATCGGGCAGGGCTTCATGACCGCGACGCCACTGCAGCTGGCGGTGGCGGCGATGCGCATCGCCACGCGCGGTGAGGTGCGCGCGCCACGGCTGGCGCGTACCCTCGGGCAGTCGCCGGTGGCGGCGCCCTTGGCCATCGAGCGGATCCAACTGGCCGACAGCACCTGGGCGGCGGTGATCGAGGCGATGCGCGGCGTGGTGGAGGATCGCCGGGGCACGGCCCGGACCGCGCTGCTGGCGATGGGGCCGTTGCGCTACAGCCTGGCCGGCAAGACCGGCACCGCGCAGGTGGTCGGCATCAAGCAGAACGAGCGCTACGATGCCCGGCGCCTGGCCAAGGAGCAACTCGACCATGCTCTGTTCATCGCGTTCGCGCCGGTCGAGGCGCCGCGCATCGCCGTGGCGGTGATCGTGGAGAATGGCGAACACGGCAGCTCCACCGCAGCCCCGGTCGCCCGGCAGGTGATCGACACTTACCTCGGCCTGGCGGCGCAGGAGCCAGTGGGTGGGACATGAGTAAGCGCGATTTCCACCATCAATTGCGCGAACCCGGGGCGGCGGTCTACGGCGAGCGCAGCCGCTGGGGGCGCTTCCAGTTCGATCCGCTGCTCGGCCTGCTGCTGGTGCTGTTGATGGGCGTGGGCCTGGTGGTGCTCTACAGCGCCGACGACAGTGGCCACGCCCAGCTGCGTCGCCAGGCGGTGTACATGGCCGCGGGCCTGGTGGTAATGCTGGCTACCGCCCAGCTGTCCCCGCGCTTCCTGGAGCGCTGGGCTTGGTGGCCCTATGGCCTGGCGGTATTGTTGCTGCTGGCGGTGGATCTGATAGGTAGTGACGCCAAGGGTGCGCGCCGCTGGCTGGAGTTGGGCCCGTTGCGCTTCCAGCCGGCGGAACTGATGAAGATCGCACTGCCGCTGGTGGCGTCGGCCTATCTGGCGGCACGCCCGCTGCCGCCGCGGCTGCGCGATGTCGGCGTGGTGCTGGGAATCCTGGCGGTGCCTCTGGTGCTGGTGGTGTGGCAGCCCGATCTGGGCACCGCGGTGCTGATCGCCGCCGGCGGTGGCTTCGTGCTGTTTCTGGCTGGGCTTGGCGTTCGCTACATCGTCCTGGCGGCCGCGGCGGCACTGATCGCGGCGCCGCTGATGTGGCTGTTCGTGTTGCATGATTACCAGAAGACCCGGATCCTGACCCTGCTCGATCCGGAATCGGACAAGCTGGGCGCTGGCTGGAACATTATCCAGTCGACCACCGCCATCGGCGCCGGTGGCTGGTTCGGCAAGGGCTGGATGCAGGGCACCCAGTCGCAGCTCGATTTTCTGCCCGAAGGGCATACCGATTTCATCATCGCGGTACTGGCCGAAGAATTCGGCTTCGTCGCAGTGCTCGGATTGCTGGGCCTGTACCTGCTGATCATCCTCCGCGGCCTGGCGATCAGCCTGGCCGCGCCGTCCCCGTTCGCCCGTCTGCTGGCGGGCAGCATCGTGCTGACGTTCTTCGTGTACGTGTTCGTCAACATGGGAATGGTCGCCGGGGTGTTGCCGGTGGTTGGCGTGCCACTGCCGATGGTGAGCTATGGCGGCACCTCGGTGATCACTTTATCCATCGGCTTTGGTATTCTCATGGCCATTCGATCCGAGACCGGTAGGCGTGGTTAGAGTGAGATTGACGGCGTCCGCCGGGCGCTGGATCGCCATGGGCTTTTGTCTGTTGGCGGCGCTGGGTGCCGCTGCGCGCGAGTACGGCGGGCATCCCGCGATGCAGGCGTTCGTCGCCACCATGGTGGAGCGGCATGGCTTCGAGCGTGCCGAACTGGAGCGGCTGTTCGACCAGGCGCGTTATCAGGAGACCATCGTCGCGGCCATGGACCGGCCCGCCGAGCGCGTCAAACCCTGGTACGAATACCGGGCGATCTTCCTCACCGAGAAGCGCATCCGCGACGGGGTCGATTTCTGGCGGGTCAACCGGACGGCGCTGGCGCGTGCCCAGCGCGATTACGGGGTCGATCCCGCCATCGTGGTCGCCATCATCGGCGTGGAGACGTTCTACGGCCGCAACATGGGCAGTTTCCGGGTGCTCGACGCCCTCGCGACCTTGGCCTTCGACTACCCCAAGCGCAGTGAATTTTTCGCTCGCGAGCTGGAACAATATCTGTTGCTGACCCGGGAACAGCAGCTGGATCCGCTGGACTTGAAGGGCTCTTACGCTGGCGCCATGGGCTATGGCCAGTTCATTCCCAGTAGTTACCGAGCCTATGCCGTCGACTACAATGGCGACCACAAGGCGGACATTTGGAATGATCCGACGGATGCCATCGGCAGCGTGGCCAACTACTTTGCCCGCCACGGCTGGCGCCCCGGGGGGCCGGTCGCGGTTCCTGCACAGTTCTCTGGAACGCTCGATCCGGCGACGGTCAATGTCCTGGCGCGGCCCGTGCTGACGCCGGCGGAGCTGGCGGCGAAGGGGTTCCGGCCGCTGGGCCCGGCGGCCGAAGCCGCGGCCCTGCCGCTGCAACTGGAAGGTGTCACGGGGGCGGAATACTGGCTCGCCTATGAAAATTTCTACGTCATCACCCGCTACAACCACAGCCATCGCTACTCCATGGCGGTGTATCAGCTCGCCAGTGAATTATCGCGGCGGATGGCCGATGCGCAGGGTTAAGCCAAATCTGGTGTGGGCCCTGGCGGCGGCGCTGCTGCTGGCGGCCTGCGCCGGCAACCGCGGCCCGACGTCGGATATCCAGGCCCGGCGCACGCCCGAGCGGCTCGGGGATGCCGAGGCCGGCACCGCCCACTACCCCAAGGCGGGCAACAAGAGTCCCTACACCGTGCTCGGTAAGACCTACCATCTGTTGCCCACCGCCAAGGGCTATCGGGAAGTGGGTGTCGCCTCCTGGTATGGCAGCAAGTTTCACGGGCGCTCCACCTCCAACGGCGAGGCCTACGACATGTTCGCCATGACCGCCGCCCACAAGACGCTGCCCATCCCCGCCTATGTGCGTGTCACCAACCTCGAGAATGGCCACAGCGCCATCGTGCGCGTCAACGACCGCGGGCCCTTCCACGACGATCGCCTCATCGACCTGTCCTATGCCGCGGCGCGCAAGCTCGGCGTCTATGCCAACGGCACGGCGCGGGTCGAGGTGGTCGCCATCGATCCCGCCGATTACCAGCGCAACAGCGTCGAGGAACCCCGGGTCGTCACTCGGACGCGGCTCGACCGGCCACCCTTGGCGCGGCGGGATCTGGGCGGTGAGGTCAAGGACGGTCCGCCGCTGGGCGAACCCGCCTTTCTCCAGGTGGGCTCCTTTGCCAACCTGGAGTCGGCGCGTTCGCTGGAGGCCAAAGTCGTCCAGCGCGTCGCGGCGCCGACCCGGGTGAGCAAGGCTAACATTCGCGGTCGCAACCTGTTCCGGGTGCTGGTGGGGCCCTTTGCCGATCCCTCCGAGCTGGATTATGCCCGCACGCTGCTGGTGGAAGCGGAACGCCTGACGCCTTTCGTGGTCACTGACCGGGCGCCCTGAGCCGGGTGTGCGGGCGGTGCGTGCTACACTCGTCGGCTTGGTCGACCCGGGCCCAACCTCGTTTGCAACCCTCAGGAATTCTGTTCGGATGACGCGAAGCCCCGCCCTTGGCCTGCTGGCCTTGCTGCTGCTGTTGCCCCTGTTTGCCCGCGCCGCCCCTGAGCCCGCTCCCGCGGCGGCACAGCCGGCACCGTTGCCGTCGCCGCCGGAACTCGCCGCCAAATCCTGGATCCTCATCGACGCCCATACTGGGCAAGTACTGGTCGAGCACAACGCCGACGAGCGCCTGCCGCCGGCCAGCCTCACCAAGCTGATGACCAGCTACCTGATCGCCGAGGAGATCGCCAAGGGCAAATTCGACGAGCGGACGCTGGTGCCGATCAGTGTCAAGGCTTGGCGCATGGGCGGCTCCAAGATGTTCGTGCGCGAGGGCTCCCAGGTCGCGGTGGGCGATCTGCTGCAGGGCATCATCGTGCAGTCCGGGAATGACGCCACCGTGGCCATGGCGGAGTACATTGCCGGCAGCGAGGAGGCTTTTGCCCAGCTGATGAATCAGCATGCCGAGCGCCTGGGCATGACCGCTACCCATTTCGAGAACGCCTCGGGTTGGCCGGCGGAGGGACATCTCACCACCGCTCGGGATCTGGCGCTGCTGTTTCGGGCGATGATCCGCGACTATCCCGAGCACTATCGGCTCTATGCCGAGAAGCACTTCGAATACAACGGGATTCGCCAGCCCAATCGCAATCTGCTGTTGTGGCGCGACCCGTCGGTGGACGGCGGCAAGACCGGCCACACCGAGGCCGCGGGTTACTGTCTGGTGGCTTCGGCGCTGCGCGACGACATGCGCCTGGTCAGCGTGGTGATGGGCACCGCGAGCGAGCAGGCGCGCGCTGCCGAGACCCAGAAACTGTTTGGCTACGGCTTCCGCTTCTTCGAAACGGCCAAACTCTATCAGGCGGGCGAGGTGCTGCAGGCCGATGCCCGGGTGTGGTTTGGCGACCGCGACCGAGTCAACCTGGTGGCGCCCGAAACCGTCTATCTCACCCTGCCGCGGGGCACCCGCGACAACCTCAAGGCCACGCTGGTGGTCGACGAAGTGATCCGGGCGCCGCTGACCAGGACCACCGCGGTGGGTACGCTCAAGGTCGAGCGCGATGGCAACGCGCTGATCAGCGTGCCCATCGTGCCGGACCAGGAGGTCGCCCGGGCCGGATTGTTCGCCCGCATTTGGGATCACCTGGTGCTGTTCTTCAAGCAGCTGTTCTCCTGACGCCGTCGCCATGGCCGCAGTCCCGCCTCGCATCGAATTTCCCTGTGCCTACCCGGTTACCGTGGTGATCAGTGCCGGCGCGGTACTGCGCGAGCAGGTGTTTGCCGTCGTTGCCGACCATGCGCCGGGCTTCGATGCCGAGGCAGTGACCGAGCGCGCCAGCCGCAACGGCAACTACCGGTCCCTGGTGTTCACCATCACCGCCACCGGGGAGGCTCAGTTGCGGCAGCTGTTCGAGGGACTCAAGGAGTGTCGCGGCGTCCATCTGGTGCTGTAGCGCGCGGCGCCCCGGTGGCGGTGCGGGCGCTAGGGCTGCGGCCCTATCCGCCGGTGCTGGAGGCCATGCGGCGCTGGGTCGATGCCAGCGGCGCGGACGGCCCCGACGAGATCTGGTCGCTCCAGCATGCCCCGGTCTACACCCAGGGCCAGGCGGGGCGCGCCGAGCACCTGCTGGCTCCCGGCGACATCCCGGTCATCGCCACCGATCGCGGCGGCCAGGTCACCTATCACGGCCCGGGCCAGCTGGTGTTCTATCCCTTGGTGCAGTTGCGTCGCCGTGGGCTCGACGTGCGGCAACTGGTGACCGCCCTCGAACAGACGGCGATCGGCTGGCTCGCCGAACTGGGCGTCCCGGCACACCGCCGGAGCGGCGCCCCGGGGGTCTACGTGGGGGACGCCAAGATCGCCTCGCTGGGACTGCGCATTCGCAAGGGCCGCAGCTACCACGGCCTGGCGGTGAACCTGGCCATGGACTTGGAGCCCTTCCGGCGCATCAATCCCTGCGGCTATCCCGGGCTGCGCGTCACCCAGGTTGCCGACTTGCTCCCGGCCGCGCGCGTGCCGTCACTTGCGACTGCGCAGCACGAATTGCTCGATCATCTGGCGCGGGCGCTGGGCTACACTGGCTGGTATTGCGGGGGCGACGAGCTGCCCGTGGGAGGGGTCGATGAACGAGGGTGATGCGCTGCCGGTGCGCCGTACCCGCCGCCTGCAGGCGGGCGAGAAGCTTCGCGACGCGGCCAAGGTGGAGCGCATCCCGGTCAAGGTGATTGCCAGTGATGCGGTGCCGCGCAAGCCGCCCTGGATCCGGGTGCGGGCGGGCGTGGGTGGCGAGGTGTTGCGCATCAAGCGGATCCTGCGCGAGCACGGGCTGGCCACGGTGTGCGAGGAGGCGTCCTGCCCCAACCTCGGCGAATGTTTTGGCGGCGGCACCGCGACCTTCATGGTCCTGGGCGATATGTGCACCCGCCGCTGCCCGTTCTGCGACGTCGGTCACGGCAAACCCAACCCGCCCGATGCCGATGAACCCGAGCGCCTGGCCGCCTGCATCGCCGCGCTCGGCCTGGACTATGTCGTGATCACCTCGGTGGACCGCGACGACCTGCGCGATGGGGGCGCCGGCCACTTTGCGGCCTGCATCGCCGCGGTACGGGCGTGCGCGCCGGGCATCGCCATCGAAATTCTCACGCCGGATTTCCGCGGCCGCATGGATGTCGCGCTGGAGATTCTCGGGCGCCCGCCGCCCGATGTGTTCAATCACAACCTCGAGACGGTGCCGGCGCTTTACCGCCAGGTCCGGCCCGGTGCCGATTACCACTGGTCGCTGCGCCTGCTCCAGGCGTTCGGCCGCGCCAATCCGGGGGTGCCCACCAAATCCGGGCTGATGCTCGGGCTCGGCGAGACCCGAGAACAGCTGCTGGCGACGCTCGATGATCTGCGCGCCCACGGCGTCGCCATGGTCACCATCGGCCAGTACCTGCAGCCGTCGCGGGCGCATCTGCCGGTGCAGCGCTACGTCCACCCGGATGAATTTGCCGACTATCGCGACTATGGTTACCGGATCGGTTTTCGGCATGTGGCGTCCGGGCCCCTGGTGCGATCGTCCTACCATGCCGACCAACAGGCACGCGGCTCGGAGGTGAAGCGTGGATGAGACGATCCGCACGGAGATCGAGGCGGCGGTGTTCCGCCGCCTGCTGGCGCATCTCGACAGTCGCAAGGACGTGCAGAACATCGAGCTGATGAACCTCGCCGGCTTCTGCCGCAACTGCCTGTCCAAATGGTATGTGGCGGCGGCGGCGGAGCGCGGCGCGGTGGTCGACTACGAGCAGGCGCGCGAGCTGGTCTACGGCGAGCCCTACGACCAGTGGAAGGCCAAATACCAACGCGAGGCCACGCCCGGCCAGGTGGCGCGCTTCAATCGGGATTCACACCGGGGTTAGCCACGTTCGACGGGTCGTCGGGGGCCGCTCCGCATCGGGGCCGTGCCGCGGCGCCGGTCGCTTGCGAGCGAATTTTTCAAGGGGATTGCATGAATCACCAGCCGTTGACCCTGGACCAACTGCCGCGCTGTTGCGTCGAGGCCGAGTTCGACTTCGCCACCACCGACGATCTGGAACCGCTGACCGAGATCATCGGCCAGGACCGCGCCATCGAGGCGATCCGCTTCGGCCTGGGCATGGCGCATCAGGGCTACAACCTGTTCGTGCTCGGCCCGCCGGGCGTGGGCAAGTTCACTGCCATCAGCCAGTATCTCACCGAGGCCGCGCGCCGCGGGCCCGTGCCCGGCGACTGGTGCTACGTCAACAACTTTGCCGATGATTCCAAGCCGATCCTGTTGGCGCTGCCACCGGGCCGCGGCAGCCTGCTGCGCGACGACCTGCAGCGCCTGATCGACGACCTCAAGAATGCCATTCCCCAGGCCTTCGACAGCGATCACTACAAGGCCCGGGTCCAGCAGATCGAAGCGGAATTCCAGGGCCGCCAGGAGCGCGCCTTCGCCGCCCTCCAGGAGGCCGCCGCGCGCCAGAACATCGGTGTCCATCAGACTGCCGGCGAGATCACGCTGGTGCCCATGGCCAACGGCCAGGAGCTGGAGCCGGAAGCCTTTCAGCGTCTGCCCGAGGCGCAGCGCCAGCAGCTCGAAGCCGCGGTGGTCGAAATCCGCAGGCAGTTGCAGGAGATCTTCCAGCGCCAGATGCCGGCTTGGCGCAAGGAGGCCCGCGAATGGTTCCGGGCGCTCAACCACGAGGTCACCCGCGATGCCGTGGGGCTCTACATGGAGGCTCTGAGCCGGCGTTATGCGGATCTGCCGCAGGCGCTCGATTACCTCAACGGCGTACAAAAGGACATCATCGCCCATGCCGAGCTGTTCCGGCCCCAGGAAGGCCCGCAGCTGCCGCTACCGATGGCCGACGAACCCCTGCATCGCTACCGGGTGAATCTGATCCTGGATCACGGGCAGAGCATCGGCCGGCCGGTGATCTACGAGGAACACCCCAGTTACGCCAATCTGGTGGGGCGCATCGAGCACCGCGCGGTGATGGGTGCGCTGCTCACCAATTTCACCCTGATCAAGCCCGGGGCCCTGCACCGCGCCAATGGCGGCTACCTCATCCTCGATGCGCGCAAGCTGCTCGGCCAGCCGTTTGCCTGGGAGGCGCTCAAGCAGGCGCTCGGCAAGCGCGAGCTGCGCATCGAACCCCTGGAGCAGGTGCTGAGCTTTGCCGCCACCACGTCGCTGGAGCCGCAACCGATGCCGCTCGAGGTCAAGATCGTGCTGCTCGGCGATCGCCAGCTCTACTACCTGCTGCACGCCTACGATCCGGACTTCGCCGAGCTGTTCAAGGTCGCCGCCGATTTCGAGACCGGTTTGGCGCGCTCGCCGGAGAACGATCTGCGTTACGCGCGCATGATCGCCACCCAAGTGCGCAATCGCGGCCTGGCGCCCTTTGACCGCTCGGCGGTCTCCGCGGTGATCCAGCACAGCATGCGCCTGGAGGCGGATGCGCTGAAGCTCTCCACCCATATGCGCAGTGTCGCCGACCTGCTGGTCGAGGCCCACTACTGGGCCGGGCAGAACGGGAATGACACGGTGACGGCGGCGGACGTGCGCCAGGCGATCCGCGCCCAGATCGAGCGACTCGATCGGGTGCGCGATCGCAGCTATGAGCACATCCTGCGCGACGCGGTGATGATCGCTACCGAGGGTGCGGTGATCGGCCAGGTGAACGGTCTGTCGGTGCTCCAGGTCGGCAACTTCAGTTTCGGCCAGCCATCGCGGATCACCGCCACCACCCGTCTCGGCGACGGCCGGGTGATCGACATCGAGCGCGAAACCGAACTGGGTGGTCCCATTCACAGCAAGGGCGTATTCATCCTGTCCAGCTTTCTTGGTTCCCGCTACGGCCAGACCCAGCCGCTTGCGCTCACTGCGAGCCTGACCTTCGAGCAGTCCTACGGCGGCGTCGAGGGCGACAGCGCGTCGCTGGCCGAGCTCTGCGCGTTGTTGTCGTCCCTGAGCCAGGTGCCCATCCGGCAGTGCTATGCCATGACCGGTTCGGTCGACCAGTTCGGTCGTGCCCAGGTGATCGGCGGGGTGAGCGAAAAGGTCGAGGGCTTCTTCGACATTTGCAAGGCACGCGGGCTGACCGGCGAGCAGGGCGTGCTGCTGCCCCAGGCCAACGTGGTCAATCTGATCCTGCGCCAGGAGGTGCTGGACGCGATCGCGGCGGGGCAGTTCCGGCTCTATGCCATCGAAGACGTCGACCAGGCGATCGAGATCCTAACCGGCGTAGCTGCCGGTGTGCCGGACGCCGAGGGCAACTATCCCGCAGACAGCCTTAACGCCCGGGTCCAGGCGCGCCTGCGCCGCTTCGCCGAGTTGCGCCGCGACTTCGGCCGCAGCGACGGCGGTGAGACCGCCAGGCCCGCGGGTCATCGGGCGGCCCCCGAGCCGCCGCAGCCGTCACCGACGCCTTGAGGGCGCTTCAGGCGTCGGTGGCGAAGCCCAGAAAGCGGGCGAAGCCGGCCACCGGCTCGCGCGGCAGTTCGAACCCATTGGCGGGGTGATCCGGGTCCCGGTGGCCCAGTGCCATGCCGTTGTAGATATGGAATTCCGGATCGATGTCCAGCACCTCGTGGACCGCAGGCGCCACGTCCTGCCAGAACCCTTGGGCGCAGGTATCGAGCCCGAATTCGCGGGCGGCGAGCATGACGTGTGCCATGAACATGCCCAGGTCGCCCAGTTGGCCGGGCAATAGCGAGCGGTGGATGCTGAAAAACAGGCCCACCGGGGCGTCGAAAAAATCGAAGTTGCGCCACCGCTGTAGTTCGCGCGCGGGTTTGTCGCGTCGGTCGATGCCGAGCGCCTCGTAGAGCGCCATGCCGCAATCGAAACGGCGCTGCTTGTAGGGCTTCACGAATCCGGACGGATCGCCACGCAGCGGGTGCGGGTTGCTACCGATGGGGTGTTCCCCTGCCCAGGCCAGCGCGCGCTCGATCAAGCGTTCGCGCACTGCGCCGGTGACCACATGCACCTGCCAGGGCTGCATGTTGCTGCCGGAGGGGCAATGGCGCGCGATGTCGAGGATGCGCTCGATCGTCGCGCGCGGGACCGGCGTGGGCAGAAAGGCGCGGATCGAGCGGCGGCTGGTGATCGCCTCGAGCAACTCCATGGCTCAGCGCGCCCGGATGGTGTCGACGCCGCCGGAGCGGGCGAGCAGCAGCACGTCGGCCGGGCGCAGCGCGAACAGGCCGTTGCAGACCACGCCGGCGATGTGGTTGAGGCGCTCTTCGAGGCGGCGCGCCGGCGCGATCGGATAGAGGCCGTGGGCGTCGATGAGATAGTTGCCGTTGTCGGTGACCGCGCCCTGGCGCCACTCGGGATGGGCGCCCAGGGCGCGCAACTGGCGGCCGACGTGGCTGCGCGCCATTGGGATCACCTCCACCGGCAGCGGAAACTTGCCCAGGTGCTCGACCCACTTGGATTGGTCGGCGATGCACACGAATTCCCGGGCCACGGCGGCCACGATCTTCTCGCGGGTCAGTGCGCCGCCGCCGCCCTTGATCATCTCCAGCGCCGGGTTGATCTCGTCGGCGCCGTCCACGTAGAGCGCCACTTCGGCGACGCTGTTGAGATCCACCACCGGGATGCGGTGCTGGCGCAGCAGCGCCGCCGAGGCCTCGGAGCTGGCCACGGCGGCGCCGATGCGGCCGCGATGCGGTGCCAGCAGGGTGATGAAATGATTGACCGTGGAGCCGGTGCCGATGCCGATCACGGCGTCGTTGCCGGTTCTCGCGAGGCAGTAATCGAGCGCCGCCTGCGCGGCCGCCTGCTTGAGTTGTTCCGCGCTCATGTGCCGGTCTCCGCTGCCATGGCGCGATTATAAGCCGCCGCTGCCGAGCGGGCGGCTGCGCTGCGTTACCATGGCGCCTCGCCGCGGGGGACGCCATGAGCAGGGAATACCTGAAGAAAATTCTCGATGCCCGGATCTACGACCTGGTGGAGCAGACGCCCCTCGACGAGGCGCCGCTGCTGTCTTCGCGCATTGGCAACCGGGTGCTGCTCAAGCGCGAGGATCTGCAACCGGTGTTCTCCTTCAAGCTGCGCGGCGCCTATAACAAGCTGCTGCAGTTGTCTGCCGAGGAGCGCGCTGCCGGCGTGGTGGCGGCATCGGCGGGCAACCACGCCCAGGGCCTGGCGCTCGCCGCCACCCGGATGGGCATCAAGGCCACCATCCTGATGCCGCGCACCACCCAGCAGATCAAGGTCGATGCGGTGCGCAGCCGCGGGGTGCGGGTGATCCTGCACGGCGATACCTACGACGAGGCCGCGGCCTACGCCCAGCGGCTGGTGGCCGAGCGCGGCATGGTCTATGTCCATCCCTTCGACGATCCGGACGTGATCGCCGGGCAGGGCACCGTGGGCGTCGAGATCCTGCGCCAGCATCCCGGCCCGCTCGATGCCCTGTTCGTGCCGGTGGGCGGCGGCGGCCTGTGCGCCGGCATTGCCACCTATGTGAAGTATGTGCGGCCCGAGATTGCCATCTACGGCGTCGAGGCTGAGGATTCCGCCTGTCTGGCGGCGGCGATGGCGGCCGGCCGCCGGGTGCGGCTCAAGGAGGTCGGGCTGTTCGCCGACGGCACCGCGGTGGCGCAGGTGGGCCGGGAGACCTTCCGCCTGCTCAAGGACGGCATCGACGGCGTGATCACCGTGTCTGTGGATGAGATCTGCGCGGCGATCAAGGACATCTACGACGACACCCGCTCCATCGCCGAGCCAGCCGGGGCACTGGCGGTGGCGGGGCTCAAGAAATACGCGGCCCGCGGCCGCCATCGCGAGCAGACGCTGGTGGCCATCGACAGCGGCGCCAACATCAATTTCGATCGCCTGCGCTACATTGCCGAGCGCACCGAGATCGGCGAGCGCCGCGAGGCGGTGCTGGCGATCACCATCCCCGAGCAGCGCGGCAGCTTCCGCCGCTTCTGCCATGCGTTGAGCCGGCGCAACGTCACTGAATTCAACTATCGCTACGCCGATCCGGCGGAAGCGCACATCTTCGTGGGCATCGCGGTGGCATCCGATGAGGATCGCGAACAGCTGATCGCCGATCTGCGCAAGCGCGGTTATCTGGTCACCGACATGACCGACAATGAGATGGCCAAACTGCACATCCGTCACATGGTCGGCGGCCGTGCGCCGGACATCGACGACGAAGTGGTGTACCTGTTCGAGTTTCCCGAACGCCCGGGCGCGCTCGCCAAGTTTCTCGACCGCCTCGGTGGGCGCTGGAACATCTCCATGTTCCACTACCGAAACCATGGCGCCGCCTACGGCCGGGTGCTGGTGGGCATGCAGGTGCCGCCGGCGGAGCGCGCGGCGGTGCCGGCCTTTCTCGATGCGCTCAACTACCGCTACAGCGAGGCGACGCGCAATCCGGCCTACCGCTTTTTCCTGAGCTGAGCCTGCGCCGGTTCAGGCATTGTCCTGCAGCCGCGTGCGCGGCGAGGCCAGCTCGCCCAGGGTGCGGATCTGGATGGCGCCGACCCCGGCGCCGGCGAGGATGTCCTGCAGCACCACCATCTTGTCGGCGGGAGCGAACTCGCCGCGGGTGGCGAGCAGGGCGCCGGCCGCGGCCAGGATCTGCTCCGGCGTGCCATGGTGCGGCAGGCAGTAACTCAGCACATTGCGGTTCAGTACCAGCTGGCGCCGGGTTGCCTCGTCGAAGGTGAAGGCGCAGATCATCGGGGTCTGGGGATGGCAGTTGGTGACGTAGTTGGCCATCCGGCCGCTGCGGGTGGGCACGATGATGGCGCGGGCGCCGATCGATTCCGCCAGCCGCACCGCGGCGGCGGCGACCTGCTGCTTGTCGTTGCCGAGGATCAGATCGTCGGTGAAGCGCAGGCCGCGACTGTTTTCGATGGAGCGGGCGATGCGGTCCAGCATCTCCACGCAGCGCACCGGATATTTGCCCACCGTGGTCTCGCCGGAGAGCATGATGGCGTCGGCCTCCTCGTACACCGCGTTGGCGACGTCGGTGACCTCGGCACGGGTTGGCGTGGGGTTCTCGATCATGGATTCGAGCATGTGGGTGGCGACGATGACCCGTTTGCCCTGCACCGCGCACAGGCGCACGATGCGCCGCTGCACCCGCGGCAGCAGTTCGATGGGAATCTCGACGCCGAGATCGCCGCGCGCCACCATGATGCCGTCGGCCGCGGCGATGATGGCTTCGAGGTTGCCGAGAGCCTCCTGATTCTCGATCTTGGCGATGAGCTTGATGCGGCAATCGGCGCCTAGCAGATCGCGCGCCTGGGCGATGTCGGCGGCGCTGCGCACGAACGACAGGGCGACGAAGTCGACCCCCTGCTCGCGTGCGAAGACGATATCCCTTTTGTCCTTTTCGGTGATCCCCGGCAGGTTGACGCGGATGCCTGGCAGGTTGACGTGGCGCTTGCTCTTGAGCACGCCGCCGTCGGTGACGCGGCAGCGCATGGAGCGCTTGCCCTTGCTCAGCACCTCGAGATTGATCAGGCCGTTGTCGAGGGTGATCTTGTCGCCCACCGCGACGTCGGTGACCAGGTCGGCGTAATTCACCTGGATCGAGGTGGTCTCGACGTCGGCTTCGCCGAGGGGCACCACGGTGATTTCATCGCCATCGTGGAGATTGAGGTCGTGGGCCAGATCGCCGGTGCGGATTTCCGGACCCTGGGTGTCGAGCAGGATCGCCACCGGGTTTGCGGCGGCACGGTTGATTTCACGCAGTGCCGCGATCACCCGGGCGTGGGAGTCGTGGTCGCCGTGGGACAGGTTGAGCCGCGCCACATTCATGCCTGCGGCATGGAGCCGGCCGAGCATTTCCGGCGTGTCGGTGGCCGGTCCGATGGTGCAGATGATCTTGGTCTTACGCATGGCGCGGGCTCCGTGCGCAGAGGAATCGGCGTTCGGTGGCGATGCCATCGAGGGGCACGTCCCAGGGTGCAGTCGGGAGCAGCGGTACTTGCTGAAAGGCGTGGGCCAGGCCGATCAGGTGCGGGCGGCGGCGCCCGCGACGGCGAAACGCCAAGGTGCGATCGTAGAACCCGGCGCCCTGGCCCAGGCGGTTGCCCTGGGCATCGAAGGCGACCAGCGGCACCAGGATCAGATCGAGACTCCAGGCCGGCACCGGTCGCTGCAGCCGCGGTTGCGGGATGCCGAAGCGGTTGCGCACCAGGGGCTCGCCTTCGCGCCAGGCGACGAAGTGCAGGCGGTTGTGGCCCAGCGGATGGAGCACCGGCAGATAGCAGCCTTTGCCGAGGCGCTGCGCCCGCCGCCGCAGCGGCGCCGGGTCGAGCTCACCGCCATGGGCCAGGTAGAAACCGATGCGGCGCGCGCGCCGAAAGGCGGGCAGGGCTGTCACCACTGCGGCTACCGCCGCGCTCGCCGCGGCCTGCTGCGCCGGGCTCAGCGACCGGCGTCGGGTGCGCAGCGCGCGGCGCAGCTGCCGGATATCCAGCGGGTGGGCGACGGGATGAGAATTGGGGCGGGTCACGGGCGGGCGGATGGACGGGAGTATCGATCCTCCGGGCGCCGGCTCGGTAAGTGAAACCGGTGCCCGGACTTTCGGACAGCGCCGCCGCTGCGGCGGCGATGGGCCCCGGAGATGCCGCTGCCGAGTGGACCTTGAACCGAAAGTTCAAGGCGGGATTCCCGGTTGGGCTTCAGGCTTTCCGTCATGCGGACATGCTCAACGGCCCGGAATGAGAACCCCATGGTAGGGATATCGGCTAAGGACGTGGTCGACTGGCGAACACCCCAGGGTGGACCCATTATAGTGCCGCAGCCGCGCCGGCCGATAGCGCCGCGCGACCGCTATTCGAGATCGAGGATGGCCTGGCTCAGCTTGTGGTCGAGGCGTTCGAGGTCGGCACCCGCGGCCGCGCCGTCGTGGACTTGGTCGCGGGTCTGCGCCAGCTCGTAGGAGAGGTTGAGCGCCACCATCACCGCGATGCGCTCCAGGCCGATGACGTTGCCGGCGCGGCGCACGTCGCGCATCCGCTGGTCGAGGTCGCGCGCGGCGCCGAGCAGCGCCTCCTGCTGGTCCGGCGGGCAGTGGACCTGGTATTCCTTGTCGAGGATGCGAATGCCGACCGTGACGCTGCTGGTTTCGGTCATCTGCGGTCAGGACTCCGGGGCCAGGGCCTTGAGGCGGGCGATCATGCTCTCGATCTTGGAGCGTGCGCGCTCGTTTTTTTCGAGCAGCTGGCTGCGCTCCCGGGCGAGGCTCGCCTCGCGCTCGCGCAGCATTTCGTTTTCCGCCTTGAGCCGCGCGCCGGCAGCCACCAGGCGATCGATCTTGTATTCGAGTTCGGCGATCGAGGGGCCGCTCATGGCCGGTTCGCTCAGGACTATCGACGCGAAACTATAATTGCCCGGCGCGGAACTGGTCAATCGATGCCGGGGCCGTGCTAGGATCGGCGATCCCCAGCGTCGAACCCGGCTTCGGTGACCCCTTTCGACCAACTCGCCGCCGCCTTCGCGGCCCTGCAAATTCCCCTTCATCCGGCCGAATGGCATGGGCTCATGGCCGGCGCCGGAGCCGGTGGCGGGCGGGCGCCGGAGCAGGTGCTCGCGCTGCTCGAGGCGGAGCTCGCCACCGCTGCGAGCGACGACGGCGTGCGCCGGGCGCTGGCCGCGATCGCCGCCGATACCGCCGCCGAACTGAACCGCAGCGATTGCGTATTCCAGCCGTTGCTGCCGGACGACGACGCGCCGCTCGCGGAGCGGGTGGCGGCGCTCGCCGCTTGGTGTCAGGGTTTCCTGGCGGGCATCGGCCAGGGTGGCGCGGCGCGGGCGCTGAGCGCCGAGACCAGCGCCGCGCTCGGCGATCTGGCGGCCATCGGTTGCGCCGACGCCGAGCTCGAGGGTGCCGAAGACGAGGAGCGCGACTACGCCGAACTGGTCGAGTTTGTGCGCGCCGCGGCACTGCTGATCGACGCCGAACTGCGCGAATATCGCGCCGGCCTGCACTGATTGGTCCTACCCCGGGAGAGCAGATGATCACGCCTCAGGAATTTGCCCGCCGCCGCCGCGACCTGATGGCGATGATGGGCAAGAACAGCATCGCCATCCTCACCGCGGCGCCGGAGCGGGTGCGCAGCCGCGACACCCATTACCCCTTCCGGCAGGACAGTGATTTTTATTACCTGAGCGGCTTTCCCGAGCCCGAGGCGGTGCTGGTGCTGCTGCCCAAGCGGCCCGACGGCGAGTTCATCCTGTTCTGCCGTGAGCGCGATCGAGCCCGCGAGATCTGGGACGGCTATCGCGCCGGCCCCGAGGGTGCGCGCGAACTCTACAGCGCCGATGATGCCTTTCCCATCGCCGACATCGACGACATCCTGCCGGGCCTGCTCGAGGGCCGCGACCGGGTCTACTACGCGCTCGGCCGCAACCGGGCCTTCGACGGCCGCCTGCTGGACTGGCTCGACGGCATTCGCGCCCGCGCCCGCGCCGGCGCGGTGCCGCCGGAGGAGTTCGTCGATCTCGATCACCTGCTGCACGAGATGCGGCTGTTCAAGAGCGCCAAGGAGCTCGGGGTGATGCGCAAGGCCGGCGCCATTTCTGCCCGTGCCCACTGCCGGGCGATGCGCGCGGCGCGCCCGGGCCTCTACGAATACCAGCTGCAGGCCGAGATCGAGCACGCCTTCGCCAGCGAGGGCGCGCGCCATCCCGCCTATGGCTCCATCGTCGGCGGCGGCGCCAACGCCTGCGTGCTGCACTATGTGGAAAACAGCGCGCCGCTTCAGGACGGCGACCTGGTGCTGATCGATGCCGGCTGCGAATACCAGCACTACGCCGCCGACATCACCCGCACTTTTCCGGTCAACGGCAAATTCTCGGCGCCGCAGCAGGCGCTCTACGAGGTGGTGCTGGCCGCCCAGCTCGCCGCCATCGCTGCGGTGCGCGCCGGCAACCACTGGGACGAACCCCACAAGGCCACGGTGCGGGTGATCACCGAGGGCCTGGTGGAGCTGAGCCTGCTCAAGGGCAAGGTCGAGGACCTGATCGCCAGCAACGCCTACGCCCAGTTCTACATGCACCGCGCCGGCCACTGGCTGGGCATGGACGTGCACGACGTGGGTGATTACAAGGTGGACAACGAATGGCGCCTGCTGGAGCCGGGCATGGTGATGACCGTCGAGCCCGGCATCTACGTGGCGCCGGACAACCGCAAGGTGGCCAAGAAGTGGCGCGGCATCGGCATCCGCATCGAGGACGACGTCGCCATTACCCGCAAGGGCCCGGAAGTGCTCACCGCCGGGGTGCCCAAGACCATCGCCGACATCGAGCACCTGATGGCGAGCTGACGTGAACGCCGCCGTGGACATCGCCATCGCCGGGACCGGGCACACCGCGCTCACTGCGGCCTTGGCGCTGGCGCGTGCGCTGCCACAGCGGCGCATCGCGCTGCTGGGCGGTGCCGACGCTGCCGCCAGCGCCGATCCCCGGGTCACCGCGCTCGCCGCCGGCAGCCGGGAAATCTTTACCCAGCTGGGCATCTGGCCGGCGCTGGCAGCCGTGGCCGCGCCCATCCTCGACATCCGCATTGACGAGCACGGGGCCCCGGCGCGGGCCAGCCTGGGCCCGGTGGCGGCCGCCGATGCCTTCGGCCACGTGATCGAAAATCCCGTGTTTGCCGCCGCGCTGGCCACGGCGGTCGCGGCCCTGCCCAATGTCGAGCGCTTGCCGGCGGTGACGGGAACCCCGCGGCCGGCTGCCGATCACTGCGCGCTGCCGGTGGGCGAGGGCAGCGTCGCCGCGCGCCTGCTGATCGTCGCCGATGGCACCGATTCGCCGCTGCGCACCGCGCTCGGCATCGAGGTCGAGGCCCGCGACTACGGGACCACCGCGCTGCTCGCCACGCTGGAACTCGATGCGCCCCACGGTGGCTTGGCCTGCGAACACTTCACGCCCAGCGGCCCGCTCGCCCTGCTGCCGCTGCCGGCGCGGGACGGCCGCGAACGCATGGCCCTGGTCTGGGTACTGCCGCCGCCGCGCGCCGCCGAGCTGGCCGCGGCGTCGCCGCAGCGGCGCCTGACCGAGTTGCGCGCAGCGCTGCCGCCGGGAGCAGCCCCGGTATCCGCCATGGGCGATCCGGCGCTGGTGCCGCTGCGCCGCATCCGCGCCTGCGAGTCGGTGCGCTCGCGGCTGGTGCTGGCGGGCAATGCCGCCCACAGCCTGCACCCGGTGGCCGGTCAGGGTTTCAATCTCAGCGTGCGCGATCTGGCGGCGCTGGCCCAAACCCTGCGCGAGCACGCGGCCGTCGGTGGTGATCCCGGCGACCTGCGCGTGCTGGCGGACTATGCCCGGCGCCGCGAGCGCGATCAGCAGCGCACCCTGATGTTCAGCGAGGCCTTGCCGGCGCTGTTTGCGCGGCGTGAGCTGCCGCTGCGGCTCGGCCGCCAGCTCGGGCTGCTCGCCCTGGACCGGCTGCCCCCGCTGCGCCGGGCCGTCGCCAACTTCGGTGCCGGGCTCAGCCTGCCGGCGGCGCGCGTGGTGGACGCCGATGCACGACTGTGACGTCCTGGTCATTGGCGCCGGCCCGGTGGGCGCCGCCTTCGCACTGGCGCTCGCCCGGGCGCCGGCCGCGGCACCGCTGCGCATCCTGCTGGTGGAAGCGCAGCCCGCCGCGGTGCTGGCAGAAATCCCGGTGCAGGAGCCCCGGGCGCTGGCGCTGAGCCCGCGCAGCCGGAAGCTGCTGGAGCGGGTCGGTGTGTGGACTCCGGAGCTGGCCGCGCGCGCCTGTCCCTACCAGACCATGGAAGTCTGGGATCGCAGCACCGCGGGCCACATCAGCTTCGATAGCGCCGAGATTCACCAGCCGCAACTGGGCCACATCCTCGGCCAGCAGGCGCTGGTCGCAGCCCTGACCGCGGCGCTGCGCGCGCAGCCCAATATCGCGCTGCGCTGCCCGGCCAAGGTCACCGCGATCGAGCGGTCGGCGGGCGGCGGCTGCGGTGTCCGCCTCGGAGAGGAACTGGTGCGCACCGCGCTGCTGATCGCCGCCGACGGCCCCGATTCGCCGGTGCGCGAACATTTCGGCATTGCCACCGGTCGCTGGGACCCGGAGCAGCAAGCGCTGATTGCGGTGCTGCGCACCGACCGCAGCCACGGCCATTGCGCCCGCCAATGGTTCGCGTCTACTGGCCCGCTGGCCTTTCTGCCCCTGGCGGGTGATCACCACCATGTGGCCATCGTCTGGTCCCAGGATCGCGCCGCGGCCGAGCGCCTCCAGATGCTCGATGAGCAGGCGCTGGCAGCCGAACTGGAGATCGCCAGCGAAGGTGCGTTGGGCGCGGTTACCCTGGCCAGCGAACCCCGCTGGCTCCCGCTGCGCCAGCACCATGCCGACACCTATGTGCTGCCCGGCGTCGCCCTGCTCGGCGATGCCGCGCACGTGGTGCATCCGCTGGCCGGCCAGGGCGTGAATCTGGGGCTGGCCGACGCCGAGGTACTGGCTGCGGAACTGGCCGCAGCCCTGGAGGGCGGTCTGAGTGTCGCCGATCCGGCAGCGCTCGCGCGCTACCAGCGCCGGCGGCGGCCGGAGAATCTGGCGATGCTCGCCGCCATGCGCGGCTTCAAGACCTTGTTTGGCGATACGCACCTGCCGGTGGCGTTGCTGCGCGCCGCGGGCATGACGGCGTTCGAGCGCCTCGCGCCCCTCAAACACCTGGTGATGGCCGCGGCGGCGGGCGAGCGCTGGACGCCGTGACCCGGCAGCCGAGGCCGGGGTTGCCGCGCGGTTTACCCTCCCAAGTGCATCCTCTATAGTGCCTTGCCGTGATTTTTTTCCGCATCGCGCCGCTTGCGCCACCCACGCGCCGGGCGTTGCGGGCATCTCATAACGAAGGACATCATCATGTCGGATCTGGAGCAGTTCCGGCGCGAGACCCGCGCCTGGCTCGAGACCAACTGCCCGCAATCGCAGCGCGAGCCGGTGGTCGAGTTCGAGGACCGCTGCTGGGGCGGGACCAAGTGGAAGTTCACCAGCGACGATCAGAAGCGCTGGCTGGAAGTGATGGCCGCGCGCGGCTGGACCGCGCCCGACTGGCCCGCCGAATACGGTGGCGGCGGCCTCAACAAGGAGGAGACCAAGATCCTCCGCGAGGAGATGCAGCGCATCGGCGCCCGGGTGCCGTTGTTCAGCATGGGCCTGTCGATGATCGGCCCGGCGCTGCTCAAGTACGGGTCCGAGGCGCTCAAACGCCAGCACATCCCCAATATCGTGAAAGGCAAGATCTGGTGGTGCCAGGGCTACAGCGAGCCCAACTACGGCTCCGATCTGGCCGGCTTGCAGACCCGCGCCGAAGACCGCGGCGATCACTTCCTGGTCAACGGCCAGAAGGTGTGGACCTCCTACGCCGATCGCGCCGACTGGATGTTCTGCCTGGTGCGCACCGATCCCGCCGCGCCCAAGCATGCCGGCATCAGCCTGGTGCTGTTCGACATGAACACCCCCGGCGTCACCGTGAAGCCGATCCGGCTGATCTCCGGCAAGTCGCCCTTCTGCGAGACCTTCCTCGACAACGTGCGCGTCGAAAAGGACCAGCTGGTGGGCGAGCTCAACCGCGGCTGGGAGCTGGCCACCTACCTGCTCACCCATGAGCGCGAGATGATCGGCAGCATCGGCCAGAGCAATGTCGACGCCCGCCTCTATCCTGCGGCCATCGCCGAGCTCGGCCTGGTCCACGGCCAGCTCGCCGACAGCGCGCTGCGCACCGACATCGCGCGCTGGGAAATGGACCATCGCGCCTTCGAACTCACCGCCGAGCGCATCACCGACGAAGCCACCGCCGGGCACGGGGTCGGCGCCGCGTCCTCGATGCTCAAGTATGCTGGCACCGAAATCAACAAGCGCCGCCACGAGCTGCTGGTCGCCATCCAGGGCCAGCGCGGGCTCGTGTGGGAAGGCGATGCCTACGATCATGGCATCACGGCGACCCAGTGGCTGCGCACCAAGGGCAATTCCATCGAGGGCGGCACCTCGGAAATTCAGCTGAACATCATCGCCAAGCGCATTCTGGGCTTGGGCAGGGAATGAAGGGGCGAACCATGGCGCTGGTACTCGATGAAGAACAACGCATGCTCAAGGACGCGGCGCGGGAATTCCTCACCGCGAACGCGCCAGTGGCCCAGCTGCGTGCTTTGCGCGACGAGCGCGATCCGCTCGGCTATCGCCCCGAAACCTGGCGGGCCATGGTCGAGCTGGGCTGGTCCGGGGTGCTGGTGCCCGAGGCCCAGGGCGGGCTCGACTTCGGCCATGTGGGCATGGGTCAGATCAGCGAGGAGGCCGGTCGCACCCTGACCGCCTCGCCGCTGTTCGCCACCGCGGTGCTGGGCGTCTCGGCGCTGGTGCTGGCGGGGACCGGGGCGCAGCGCGCGGCGCTGCTGCCGGCCATCGTCGCCGGCGAACTGACGCTGGCGCTGGCCTTCGACGAAGGCCCCCGCCACGACCCGAACGTCGTGGCCACCCGGCTGCGGAAAAGCGGCTCGGGCTGGGTGCTCGACGGTGCGAAAGCCTTCGTGCCCGATGGCCACAGCGCCGATTGCCTGCTGGTGTCGGCGCGCATCGCGGACAGCGCGCAGCTCGCCCTGGTGCTGGTCGAGCGCGCCGCGCCCGGCGTCACCGTCGAGCGCGTGGTGATGGCGGATCAACGCAACAGCGCCAATGTTCGCTTTGCGGGCGTGGCGGTGGCGTCCGATGCGGTGCTCGGAGGCGGAGAAGACGCCGGCGCAGCGCTCTCGCGCCTCGCCGACATCGGCAATGCCCACCTCGCCGCCGAACTGTTGGGGTTGGCCCAGGAGGTGTTCCAGCGCACCGTCGACTACCTCAACACGCGCAAGCAGTTCGGGGTGCTGATCGGCTCCTATCAGGGCTTGCAGCACCGCGCGGCACATCTCTACAGCGAAATTGAACTGCTCAAGTCGCTGGTGCTGAAGACATTGCAGGCGCTCGACGCCGGCAGCGACGAGGTGCCGGTGCTGGCCAGCCTGGCCAAGGCCAAGGCCGGCGAGGTGGCGACGCTCGCCACCAACGAGGCGGTGCAGATGCACGGCGGCGTCGGCATGACCGACGAGCTGGACATCGGGTTTTTCATGAAACGGGCGCGGGTGGCAGAGCAGCTCTACGGCGACCACCGCTACCACCTGCAGCGCTATGCCAGCCTGTGCGGCTACTGATTCACCCATTCAATCCCTGACTTTTATAATGAAGAGGATTTCTGCATGACCCTGCGCATCGATCCCGCCAACCTGGCGGCCTGCATCGGCCAGGACGCCGGCACCTCCGACTGGTTCACCATCGACCAGTCGCGCGTCAACGATTTCGCCGACGTCACCCTGGATCACCAGTTCATCCACGTCGATCCCGAGCGCGCCAAACAGTCCCCGTTCGGCACCACCATCGCCCACGGTTTCCTCACCCTGTCGATGCTCGCCTACTTCCTGCAAAACGGCGTCGGCATCGACGTGCCCAACCGCACCATGGGCGTCAACTATGGCTTCGACAAGGTCCGTTTCCTGGCCCCGGTCAAGGTCGGCCGCCGCATCCGCGCCAACGCCAAGGTGCTGGAAGCCGCGGAGAAGAGCCCCGGCCAGTTCCTGTTCAAGCTCGACATCACCGTGGAGATCGAGGGCGAGGACAAGCCCGCGCTCAAGGCCGAGTGGCTGAACATGATCTTTACCCGCTGACCGCGGCCCGCAACGTACGAGACGGAGGAAAACCCCCATGACAATTCGATTCGACGGCCGGGTGGCCATCGTCACCGGCGCCGGCAACGGGCTCGGCCGCTCCCACGCCCTGGCCCTGGCAGCGCGCGGCGCCAAGGTGGTGGTCAATGATCTCGGCGGCGCCCGCGACGGCACCGGCGCTTCCAGCGAAGCCGCGCGCGCGGTGGTCGCACAGATCAAGGCCGCAGGCGGCGAGGCCATCGCCAACGGCGCCAACGTGGCGGACTTCGGCCAGGTGCAGGCGATGGTCCAGGAAGCCATGGACGCCTGGGGCCGGGTGGA
>JADLCO010000051.1 GCA_020847115.1 Pseudomonadales bacterium
ACTGACCCAGGATGCGAGCCGCCAGGCGCCCCAGCCGGTAAGATGGTAGCGGTCACCGAAGGCAAAGCCCGCTTCGTTGCTGTCTTCCATGCGCAGCACGGCACCGGTCTGTGCGCCCCAGGAAAAATCTCCGTGGCGGCCCAAGTAGGTGAGGGACGGCAACAGATCCCAGGTGCCACTGCCAATTTGCATGCCGTAATGCATGAAAGTGCCATCGGCATTCTTCTTGTGAACATCACCGGTGGGCACCGAGACGCCTAGGGTACCGATGAATTCCTGGTCGCCGATCCTGCCAAGCCGGTAGAGCGCGGCTATGGCGGTATCGCCAAGCCCGGACACAGCGTGGCTGTGGCTACCATGGTGCACGTCTGCGTCACCATGGTCGCCGTGACCGTGACCGTGACCCCCGTCGCCGACCGGCGTCATGGTCATGTCCATGGTCATGTACTGCGGCATCACCATCAGCGTGAGATCGTCGGTCGGCGCGTACATGATTTCGAGCATGTGCATGGTCATGGTCATGTTGGTGGGCGCGACGGAGTATCCAGCTGCCACCAGATCCGCTCTGCCGACATCACCGCCGCCATGGCGGATATCATCGAAACGTTGGTGCATCGCGCGATACCCAATCATCCATTCGCCTTGCTTGTGCAAATGGTCGTACATGACACCGGCCGGCGCATGGCTGTCGGGAGTGAAATCCGCAAGTGCCGGCAATGCCAGACAAACGCCAAACAACAACACTTTCTTCATCGCTGAACCCTGAACTTCTCATAGTGAGGGCAGCGATTTTAGGTGCATCCTCCGATGCGGCATGTGCGACAAATTGTCGCACCTCCAGACCGCAAAGCACTGAGCTGGCGCGGCCAGCGCGGTCCGCCGCAGGAGAGCTGCGCGGTCGCGCGGCGGGCATGAGCCGGGACTGTCGCAGTCATCGTCCGAATTTGTGCCCGCTGCCAACCTCCCGTAGGCTTGGGGTCACCTGCCATTGCGTTGCGGGACGAGACCATGCCGCGCTGGGTAACCCCCGCTGAAATCGCCGATCTGCTGACACCGGGCATGACGGTGTTCGTCGCCGGCGGCGCCGCCGAGCCCCGCGCCATCGGCCACGCGCTGCGCGCGCAGCCCGCGGCGAGCGCCGGGGTCACCTATGTGGGCGCGGTGTTTCCCGGCGCCAGGGCCACGCCCTTCGCCGACCTCCACCCGCAGTCGCGGCTGCAAACCTGCATGCTGACGCCCGGCCTGCGCGCGCTCCACGCCGCCGGCCGCGTCGACCTGGTGCCGCTTCAGTACCGCGCCATCTACGACTGGCTGGAGCGCGAGGTGCCGGTGGACATCGCCCTGCTCCAGGTGGCGGCGCCGGACGCCCAGGACCGCTGCGCCTTCGGCCTGCGGGTCGATTTCGCGCCGGCGGTGCTGGCCAAGGCCAGGCTGGTGGTGGCCGAGATCAACGCCGCGCTGCCAGTGCTGCCCGGCTGCCCGACCCTCCCCATCGCGGCCATCGACTACGCGGTGGCGGTGGACCGCCCGCCCGGCATGGAGCCGCCCGCCGCGATCGATGCCACCGCCCGCGCCATCGGCGCCGAAATCGCGCGCTGGGTGCGCGACGGCGACTGCCTGCAGGTGGGCGTGGGCTCGATTCCGGACGCCGCGCTGGCCGCGCTCGCCGAGCACAACGACCTCGGCGTGCACTCGGGGATGATCGCCCACGGCATCGCCGCGCTCGCCCGCCGCGGCGTGATCACCGGCGCCCGCAAGCGCGCCGATCGCGGCCGCATCGTCACCGGCTTCGTCACCGGCGATGGCGACACCTACGCCTGGGCGCGCCAGGCGCCGGAACTGCTGCTGCGGCCGGTGGACTACACCCACGACCACGGTGTGCTGGCCGGCATCGATCACTTCGTCGCCATCAACTCGGCGGTGGAGGTGGACCTGTTCGGCCAGATCAACACCGAGATGATCGGCGGCCGCCAGCACAGCGGCACCGGCGGCGGCCTGGATTTCATGCGCGGCGCGCTGCGCGCCCGCGGCGGCCGCTCGATCGTGGCACTGGCCGCGACCGCCGCCGGCGGCACCGTGTCGCGCATCGTGCCGGCGCTGGCCCGGGGCACGGTCGCCACCGCGCCGCGCACCGATGCCGACATCGTCATCACCGAGCATGGCGCCGCGCGGATCCGCTACCTGGACACCGAAGCCCGCGCCCGGGCGCTGATCGAGATCGCCGCGCCAGAGTTTCGCGAGGCGTTGCGCGCCGCCTGGGCGCAGCGCTGAGCCGATGCCGCTCCTCAGCCCGGCCAGCGCCAGTCGTCGATCTCCGGCAGGTCGCAGCCGCGGTCGCGGATATAGGCGCGGTGCTCGCTCAAGCGGTCGCGACACCACTGCTTGAGGTAGGCGGCGTCGCCGGCGCCGCCGGCCACCCGGTCGACCACGTCCTCCACCAGATGGAAGCGGTCGAGATCGTTGCGCACCGCCATGTCGAAGGGCGTGGTGGTGGTGCCCTCCTCCTTGTAGCCGCGCACGTGCAGGTTGCCGTGGTTGGTGCGCCGGTAGGTCAGGCGGTGGATCAGCCAGGGATAGCCGTGGTAGGCGAAGATGATCGGCCGGTCGCGAGTGAAGATGGCGTCGAAGTCGCGGTCCGACAGCCCATGGGGATGCTCCTCGCGGGGTTGCAGGGTCATCAGATCGACCACGTTCACCACCCGCACCCGCAGCGCCGGCCAGTGCTCGCGCAGGATGCTCACCGCGGCCAGCGTCTCCAGCGTGGGCACGTCGCCGGCACAGGCCATGACGACGTCGGGGCCAGGCCCGGCGTCGGGGCCAGCGCCGCGGTCGTTGCTGGCCCACTCCCAGATGCCGATGCCGGCCTCGCAGTGCTTGATCGCGGCATCCATGTCCAGCCACTGCAGTTGCGGCTGCTTGCCGGCGACGATGATGTTGATCAGGTTGCGCGAGCGCAGGCAGC
>JADLCO010000052.1 GCA_020847115.1 Pseudomonadales bacterium
GCATGGTCGCCACCGGCCAGCCAATCCAGGGCGCGGTCGAAGTCGGCGAGCGTCTCGGCCAGGCGCGGGTCGCGGTAGGAGAAGAAGCGGAAGGCGCCGATGGTGCTGTCCTGGCTGGCGCCGCCGCCGTAGGCGCCGCCCTTTTCCCGGATCGCGGTGTGCAGGAAGCCGTTGCGCAGGAAGCCGCCGAGCACCGCCAGCGCGGCGGCGTCGGGGTGATCCATGGCCACCGTGGGGTAGGCGCGCGCGCAGAAGTTCACCTGGGTGCCGGTGGTCCACAGCTGGTTGCTGGGTTCGCACAGCGCCGGGCGGCCGAAGCCCTGATGGCTGGCGGCCGGGCGCGGTGACAGCGCGGCCACGAACCGGGCCTCGAACGCGTCGAGCGGTTCGGGCTCGGCCACCAGCAGGCACTGGCGCGGTGCCGCCAGGATTCGCTGGTGGATGGCGCGCAACTGGTCGGCCAGCGCCTGCAGCTGGCGCGGGTCGTCGAGCCGGGCGTCCAGTTGCTTGAGCTCGCGAATGCCCTGCAGCCCGCCCCAGCGGTGCTGGAGCAGGGCGCCGTTGCTGAAGCGGGCCGCGGCCGCGGTCATCGCCAGCGAATGGCCGTGACCGGTGACGCTGTTCTCCAGCCGGGCGCGCTGCTGGGCGATCAGGTCGCGCAGCCGTTCCAGCTCATCGAAGCGCACCTGGTTGAGGGTGGCGTCGAGCAGCCGCGACAGTTCCCCCTGGTTCACCGCCAGGCCCTTGGTGGACAGCACCAGATGGCCGCGCAGTGCCTGCACGTCGTCGGGCAGGCCGCGCACGCTGGCATAGGCGTTGACGCCGCCGCTCACCGCCGCCTGCCAGCGCTGGGTGGCCAGATAGTCGAGCTCGCCCACGCCCAGATCGGGCAGGCAGCTGGTGTAGATCGGCAGCAGGTCGATCTCTGCCTCGTCGAGTTGCGGCAGCTCCAGAATCAGCTGCTGGTAGACCAGCCCGTTGGTGCCGGCGCCGTAACCGGTCAGCGGTAGCGGCGCGGTGCGGCGCGTGCTGGCGGCGATATAGGGCATCGCGGCGGGCACGTCGCTCAGTTCGACGCGGGGCAGGATGTCGTCGTCATCGACGCGCGCCTGACGCTCGGCGAGTGCCTTGGCGCGCGCCACGATTTCCTGGCACTGGTGCTCGTCGAGGGCGGCGCGGATGGCGTCGAGTTGCGCCCGCTCGGCGGCTTGTCGGCGTGCAGGAATTGCGGTGTCGGGGTACAGGTCGAGGCGCACCCGGTGCGGATTGTCGAGCAGCAGGGACCGGGTCAGGCGCTTGATGTAATCGGGATCGCGGATGCGCTGGCGGATCTCGGCCAACACCGGGTCGAGGTCGATCAGCGCCGCTGGATCGCCACGATGGGTGGCGCTGGCCAGTGCGGTGAGGATCAGCTGCAGGCCGTAGGGATAGCCGTCGCCACCGATCTCGCGCTGCTTGAGTTCGAGCTGGTGCAGCGCCGCTTCGACCTGATCGGCGGGCACGCCCCGTTCGGCGACCTCGCGCAGGGTGGCGAGCACCAGTTCCTCCACCGCCGCGGCGTGCTCGGGCTCGGAACCCTCCAGGCCGCAGGCGAACAGCAGCTCCAGATGGGAGTCGTCCAGCCCACACATGGGCGAGGGTGCGGTACCGAGGTCACTGGTCTCGAGGGCGTGCAGCAGCGGCGAGGCGCTGTTGTCGAGCAGCACCGAGTTGAGCAGGTGGGCTTCCAGGTTGGCCAGCAGGTCCGTGGTCTTGCCGAGCAGCCAGCCCAGTACCACATGGGTCCGAGCCTTGGTATCGGGTTCGTCGAGGGCATAGGCCTCCTGCACCCGCAGCGGCGCCAGGTAGCGCTTCTCCGGGGCCACCGCGATCACCTCGTCGAGGCGCTCGAAGCGGTTCAGCACCTGGTCTTCGAACTTGCGCTGATGCTCGTGGGCGGGGATGTCGCCAAAGGTCATGAAGATGGCGTTGCTGGGGTGGTAGTGGGTGCGATAAAAGTCCACCAGCTGCCGGTAGCTCAGATCGGTGATGCAGGCCGGGTCGCCGCCGCTGTTGTAGTGGTAGGTGGTGGTGGGATAGAGGTACCGGGTCAGGCCCTGCCAGAGAATCGAGTGGATCGAGCTCATGGCGCCCTTCATCTCGTTGTACACCACGCCCTTGTAGGTCAGCGGCGACTGCGGATTCTCCGGCTCGGCGAACTCCAGGCGGTGGCCCTCCTGGGCGAAATCCAGCTCGTCGAGGCGGGCGAAGAACACCGCGTCCAGATAGACGTCGAGCAGGTTGTCGAAGTCCTTGCGGTTCTGGCTGGCGAAGGGATAGGCGGTCCAGTCCGAGCTGGTGAAGGCGTTCATGAAGGTGTGCAGGGAGCGCCGAATCATCAGGAAGAAGGGATCGCGCACTGGGTATTTCTCGCTGCCGCACAGCGCGGTGTGTTCGAGGATATGGGCGACGCCGGTGGAGTCGTGGGGCACCGTGCGCAGCGCCACCAGGAACACGTTTTCCGGGTTGTCGGCGGCCAGATGGATGTGTTCGGCGCCGGTCTTGAGATGGCGGAAGCGCTGTACCTCCAATTTCAGGGAGGCCACTTCGCGGCTGCCGACGTGGGTGAAGGCGGGGTGGGCCCGGGCGGTCATGGCAATACCTCGGTGGCGAATGCGCAGGAGCCCATTCTAGCCCGAGTACCCGCCGCCACACGCGCCCGGCCGGGGCGCGTGTGGCGGTGCGATCAGGGAATGTCGTTGACGTCGCCGGGCGGACCCACGTGGTGCGGATGGGGCTCGTGGGGCGGCTGTACCGGGGTACCCTGGACCGGCACTGTGCGGTAGAGGAAATCGGTCACCGCGTTGGCGAACACGTCGTTGCGGTCGCCGGCGACCATGTGGCCGGCGCCGGTGATGTTGACGTACTCGGCGTGCGGACACAGGGCGAGAAACGACTGCGCGCCTTCCTCGCTGAGCACGTCGGAGAGCCCGCCGCGCACCAGTTGCACCGGCAACCTGAGCGCGCGGGCGCATTCCTCCAGCCGCGCCATGCGCTGCTCCATGTCGCGCCGCGCCTGCATGAAGCGCGGGTCCCAGAGCCAGCGGTATTTGCCGTTGGGCGCCAGGCGCAGGTTCTTGGCCAGCCCCTGCAGATCCTTGGGCGGGGAGCGGTGCGGCTGGTAGTTGCCGATCGCCTGGGCCACCTCTTCGAGGGAGTCGAAGCCCTCGGGCTTGAATGACATGAAGCTGGTGATCTTTTCCACACCCTCGCGCTCGATGCGTGGCGCGATGTCCACCAGCACCAGGGCGGTGGCATCGACGCGGTCCTCGCCGATCGCCACCAGGCTGGTGCCGCCGCCCATGGAGGCGCCCACCAGCACCGGGCGGTGGCCGCCCAGGGCGTCGATCACGTGCAATAGGTCTTCGACCATGATGTCCTGGCCGTAGACGCCATCCGGAGACCAGTCGGAATCGCCGTGGCCGCGCGCATCGAAGGCCACCGCATGATAGCCGGCGGCGCCGAGCGCCTCGCCTGCACCCTTCCACGCGTGGCGGGTCTGGCCGCCGCCATGCTGCAGCAGCACCAGCGGCCCCTTGGGATCACCCCAGGAGTCGCCGGCGATCATCACCCCGCCGGCAGCCCGCCAGCGGTGCATGGGTTCTGGGGTGCCCGGTAGGCGCTGGCCTGGGTTCATAGAGGAGTCCTCTGTATCGATTGCGGGGTACGGGAGCCGGCGCTTGGTACACGCCGTGGGTTCCGGGGTCAAACCGGCGGACGATCCCCGGCACCCGCTCCAGCAGTTGGAGCCCGCCCCGGTTCTGGCTACACTCGCGCTCGGTTGCGGCCTGGCCGCGTTGTTCCCCTCCGAGAGGATAGCGCAAATGATGTTTCGCAAGGTTTCCCGATCTCTGACCACGCTGGTCCTGGCGCTGAGCCTGGCCGCCACCACCGCGATTCAGCCCGCCGCCGCGGCCATGATGGGCACCGCGGAGCTCGCTGCCGATGCGCGCACCGAACAGCTCCAGCGCGTCGACAGCTTCCTCGCCCAGCAGCAGGTGCGCGACCTGCTCGAACGCCAGGGCGTGAACCCGGACGACGCCCGCGCCCGGGTGGCGGCGCTGTCCGATGCCGAGCTGGCCATGGTTTCCGGGCAGATCGACGAATTGCCCGCCGGCGCCGGTGCTCTGGCGGTCATCGGCGTGGTGTTCCTGATCCTGGTGATCCTCGAAATCGTCGGCGTGATCAACGTCTTCAAAGGGCTTTGAGCCATCGTCTCTGGCTGCTGGCCGCGACGGCACTGCTGCTCGCGGCCTGTAGCCGAACTCCGCTGCTGCCGCCCGCGGTCGGCGGTGGCGGGCAGGTCGAGCTGGCTGCAGTCCCCTTCTTTCCGCAAAGCGACTACCAGTGCGGGCCGGCGGCGTTGGCGACGGTGTTCCACCACGCTGGTGCCCCGGTATCGCCGGAGCAGTTGGTCGGCGCCGTGTACCTGCCCGGCCGCAAGGGCAGCCTGCAGGTGGAACTGGTCGCCGCCACCCGCCGCCAGGGGCTGGTGCCCTATCCCATCGCCGGCGATCTGGTGGGCCTGACCGGTGCACTGCGCGGCGGTCAGCCGGTGCTGGTGCTGCTCAACCTGGGCACCCAGCACTGGCCCATCTGGCACTTCGCGGTGGTGATCGGCTATGACGCCGACCATGACCACCTGATTCTGCGCTCCGGCACCACGCGGCGCGAGGTCACTGCGGCGCGTACGTTCCTGCGCCGCTGGGCGCTGGGCGGCCATTGGGGCATGCTGGCGCTGCTGCCCGGTGAACTGCCGACGGATGCCGATGCCGAACGCTACCTGCGCGCGGTCACCGACATGGAGGGCGTGGCGCCGCCGCCGGCCTTGGTCGCGGCCTTCGCCGCCGCCGTCGCGCGCTGGCCGGACAACAGCTGGGCCCGGGTGGGACTCGGCAACGCCCGCTACGCCGCCGGCGACCGGGCCGGTGCCGAGGCGGTGTTTGCCGACCTGCTCGGCCGGCATCCGGAACTGGTGATCGCGCGCAACAATCTCGCCCAGCTGCTCGGTGAGCGCGGCTGTCGGGCAGCGGCGCTGGCCTTGCTCGATGCGGGCTTGGCGCAGCAGACCCCGACTGAGCGGGAGCGCGCCCAGCTGCGCGCGACCCGCGCCGAGGTCGCCGCCATGGCCGATGCTGCGGCCGTCTGTCCATCGCCCGCTGCGATGAGCCGGTGAGTCCGCGGGCGGCATTGGGCGCCAGTGGCGGGTCCGCTCACCATGCGGCGGCGGCGCGGGCGCAACTTTCGTGGGTGGCGCCGGTCTCTGCCGGACACATCTCATGGCGCCGTCGCGCGGTTTCCTTTCATGTCCGGTGATCCCGCCGTCCGCTTCGTGGCCTGCCTGGAAGCCGCCAAAGGGCTGGTCGTGCTCGCCGCGGGTTGCGGACTGCTCTCCCTGCTGCACCACGACATCCATGCATTCGCGGTGGGGCTCATCCAGCACGCCCACCTGGATCCCGCCGCCAGATACCCGAAAATCTTCCTCGACGCCGCCGCCGGCTTCAATGACGGCCGGTTGCTGCTGCTGGCCGCCGGTGCGGCGGCCTATGCCGGCGTCCGCTTCGTGGAGGCCTACGGACTCTTTCTGGAGAAGTCCTGGGCGGAACTGCTCGCGGCGCTCAGCGGTGCCGTCTATGTGCCCTTCGAGCTGCTGGGTCTGGTGCGCGAACCGAGCTGGCACGGCGCCGCGCTGCTCGCCTTGAATCTGGCGATCGTCGCGATCATGGTGCGGGCCATGCGCAAGCGCCGCGCGCCGATGGATTGAATCGGCCTCCGATTTCTTCAACCTTCAAGCTGTCTACAGGAGCTCTACCATGACCACCGCGACTCCGTTGTTGCACGACCTTCGGGTGCTGGAAATCGCCACCTTCGTCTTCGGCCCCGGCTGCAGCGCCATCCTCTCCGACTTCGGCGCCAGCGTGATCAAGGTGGAATCTCCGGGCCTCGGCGATCCCCTGCGCCACGCCCACAAGGCGCCGCCGTTCATGCGCTCCGAGTTCGACTACGCCTTTCAGCAGGACAACCGCAACAAGCGCAGCATCGCCCTCGATCTCAAGCGCCCGGAGGGTCGTGAGGTCCTGCTGGAACTGGTGCGCCAGAGCGATGTGCTCATCACCAACTTTCCGCCCGCGGTGCTGGAGCGGCTCCGGATCCGCTACGAGGATCTCGCCGGCGAGAACGCGCGCCTGATCTACGCCCAGGTCAGCGGCTATGGCGAGCGGGGCGAGGACGCCAACACCCCCGGTTTCGACGGCAACGCCTACTGGGCGCGCACCGGGCTGATGGACGCGGTGCGCACCGCCGAGGGCGAGCCAGCGATGCCCTCGCCGGCGATGGGCGACCACCCCAGCGCCATGACCCTGTACGCGGGGGTGATGACCGCGCTCTACCGCCGCCAGCTCACCGGCCAGGGCAGCAAGGTCAGCAGCAGCCTGATGGCCAACGGCCTCTGGGCGGCCGCCAGTGCGCTATCGGGATTGCTCGCCGGCACCAAGCCCTACCGGCGCCTGAACCCCGCGCGGCCGGGCAGCGCCCTGGTGAACTACTATCGCACCAGCGACGACCGCTGGATCTCGCTGATCGTCATTCAGGATGCCAAGCACTGGCACAACTTCCTGAAGGTGATCGAGCGACCGGATCTCGATGAGGATCCACGCTTCGCCACGATCCAGCCCCGCTTCAAGCACGCCCAGGAGCTCAGTGTGATCCTGGCCGACATCTTCAAGACCCGAACCTGTGCCGAGTGGCGAGCGCGGCTGCGCGAGCACAAGATCACCTTCAGCGTGGTCGCCACCTTCGACGAGGTGATCGACGATCCCCAGGCGCTGGCCAATGACCTGTTCATCGCGGTCGAGGGCCACGAATACGGCCGCAAGCAAGTCGTCGACAGCCCGTTCTGGATCCAGGATTGCGCCAAGGTGCCCGCGCGCCTGGGTTCGCCGCTGGGCGGCGACGGCGCCGCCATCCTGCGCGAGCTCGGCTACGGGGAGGAGCGCATCGCCCAGCTCACCGAAGGCGCGGTGGTGGCGCTGCCGCAGGGCTGAAGCCTCGCCGCCGTCAGCTCAGCCGGCGCACCCGCAGGCGCACGCTGCCGCGGTTGTTGTCGTAGAAGTTCCAGGCATCGTTGGCGAAGCAGTAGAGATAGCCGGAGGCGCCGATCCGGCAGTCGTCGATGCCGGCCTTGATGGGCAGGGTCTCGCAGGGAGTCAGGCCGCCGTCGGCGTGCGGCTGCCCACCGTTGCCGATCACGCCGACCAGCGCGAACCAGGGCAGCTGCTCGATGCGCCGGGTGCCCTTGAAATCAGCCTGTTCGTTGTGGGTAAGGCGCTGGAACCGGCCCTCCACCTTGCCCCATAGCGCGCCGGCGAGATGGACCAGCTCGCCGAGCTGGAATTTGCCATCGGCGGTGCCCGCGGGGCCGCACTTGATGTTGCGGTCGAGCCATTCCCCGCTGGCGGCGAAGGCGTAGCGCTCGCCGGCGCCCAGCCAGAGCCCGGTCTCGTTCCAGGGCTCGCGGGCGAACACGTCGAACTCCCGGGTTTCGCCGGGCTGGAGGCGCAGCGAGGGATGATAGGGC
>JADLCO010000053.1 GCA_020847115.1 Pseudomonadales bacterium
CCCCGCGGTGGAACCCGTGCCGACGCCGGAACGCACCGCGACGGCGGCCGGCGATCGCCCCCAGGAGCCGGCGGCGCAAACCGCCAAGCCAGCCGCCGCCGCCGAGCAAAGCGGGCAGCAGGCGGCAAACCAGGCGCCGGCCGCCGCCGGCGCCACCGCCGAGGAGCGCGTCGAGGCGCTGGACCGGGAATTGGAGACCTCCTACGGCGCGCACGACGCCATGCTGCGCGAGCACCAGGCCAATGCCCGCGCCGAAGCCACCGCGATCGCCGCCGAGCAGCCCCCGGGCGGCCGCGGCACGGAGAAAGAAGGGGCTGAGCAGGGCGAACTCTACGAGAGCCTGCCAGGCTTCGGCGCCCCGCCACCCCAGGGCCAGCAGGGCGATGGGGCGGAGGCCACCACGGCCGCCACCGGCGGCGAGGCGGATGAGGGCAAGGGCGGCCGGACCGCGAACGCCGCGCGCGCAGCCGCGGCGGGCGGGCAGCTCGCCGGCGCCACGGTGCCCGCGGACATCCCCGACGCGCGCGACGACGACATCGTCGCCCGCCAGCTGCGCGAGGCGGCACAGATGGAAAAGGATCCGCAGCTGCGGGAGAAACTGTGGGACGAATATCGCAAGTACAAGAACCAGCAGGCCACGCGATGACCGCGCGCGCCTGGTTCGGCATCGCCCTGGCCGCGCTGTTGCTCGGCGGCTGCGGCACGTCCACGGTCAAGAGCACCAGGCACACACCGCTGGTGCAAGAGACCCGGGCGCTGCCCCAATCGCAGCTGCTCGACCTGGGCGTGATCGCCCTGGAGCCGGGCCTGAAACCCAAGGAGGATGACGAAGGTGCGCGGGACGACACGCCGGTCACCATCCGCAACGCCGAGGGCTACTACCTGGCCAACGAGCTGCGCGGTGCCATCGAGGCCTCCGCCGGCTGGGGCACGGTGCGCCTGCTGCCCTCCACCGCGCCGGTGATGGACGTCTACGTCAGCGGCCGCATCCTGCAGTCGGACGGCGAGACCCTGGAGCTGGAGATCGAGGCCCGCGACAGCGCCGGACAGCGCTGGTTCCGGCGCGAGTACAAGGAGGTCGCCAGCAAGTACGCCTACGAGCGCCGCGAGGCCATCGGCCGCGAGCCCTTCGCCGGCCTGTTCAACCGCATCGCCAACGACCTGCTCGAGTACCGCCGCGGCCTCGACGGCGCCGAGCTCGAAAAACTGCGCACGATCTCCGAACTCCGCTTCGCCGCGGACTTCGCCCCCGAGTCCTTCGCCGGCCACCTGCGCGAAGGGCGCAGCGGCCAGCGCGAGATCGTCCGCCTGCCGGCCCGCGACGATCCCACCCTGGCGCGCATCCGCACCATGCGCGAGCGCGACTACCAGTACATCGACACCCTGCAGCAGTACTACGACAACTTCTCCGGACGCATGGAGGAGCCCTACTTCATCTGGCGCAGCCAGCGCTACGACGAGGCCCTGGCCGCGCGCGAACTGAAGCAGCAGTCGCTGCTGAGCACCGTGGGCGGAGTCGCGGCGGTGATCGCCGGCGTCGCCCTGGCCAGCCAGAGCAGGTCGAGCGCCGGCCAGATCGGCGGCATCGCGGCGGTGGGCGCCGGCGCGGTGATGGTGCAGAGCGGCCTGCAGAAGCGCTCCGAGGCCAAGCTCCACGAGGCCGCGCTGGAGGAGCTCGGCAATTCACTCGCCGCCGATCTCAAACCGCGCGTGGTCGAGCTCGAAGACCGCACCGTGACCCTGACCGGCAATGTCAACGCCCAGTACGACCAGTGGCGCGCCCTGCTGCGGGAAATCTACCGGACCGAGAGGGGCGAGATCTGAGCGGCACGGGATCGGAGCGGGACGACGACGCCATCGTCCCCGCCACCATCGAGTTCACCGCCGCGGCCGCGCCGACGACGCGGCGCGATGCGCGGGCCTGGGTCGCCGCCGCGCTGGCGCTGTGCGCCCTGCTCGCCCTGGGCGTGGTCTTCGTGCTGCCGAAACTGGTGGAACCCGGCGCCGCGCCGGCCATCGTCGGCGTGCCGGCCGCACCGACACCCGAGGCACCCACCGCCGCGATCCCGCCATCGCCACCCGCCGCAGCGCCGGCGCTCGATCCCGCCGCACGCCGCGCCGCCCAGGACATCCTGGCACGCCTGCAGCCGCTGCGCGTGGAACTGGAAGCAACAGCCGTTTCGACCTGGGCCGCGGAACCCTTCGCCGCGGCCGGGGAGCGCATCGCGGCCGGCGATGCAGCCTATCGGGAACAGCGCTACGCCGACGCACAGACGGCCTACGCGGATGCCGAGCGGCAGCTCAGCGTGCTGCGCGAGCGCATCGCGCCGACCATCGCGGAACGGCTCGCCAGCGGTGCCGCCGCCCTTGCCGCCGATGATGCCGCAGCCGCCGAGCAAGCCTTTCAACAGGTATTGGCGATGCAGCCGGACCAGGCCACGGCCCGCGCCGGGCTGGCGCGCGCCGCCACTCTGCCGCAGGTGCGCACGCTCACCGCCGCGGGCGAGGGGCAACTGGCGGCGGGCGAACTCGATGCCGCCGCCCAATCCTTCGCGCAGGCGCTGGCCCTGGATGGCGCCGACGACGCGGCGCGCGCGGGTGCCGCGCGGGTGGCCGAACGGCGCTCGGCGCGGCGCCATCAGGCGGCGCTGGATGCCGGCTTCGCCGCGCTCCAGGCTGGCGATCATCGCGCCGCC
>JADLCO010000054.1 GCA_020847115.1 Pseudomonadales bacterium
CCAGCATGCGGGGCGGTAGGCTGGTCCTCTACAGACCCCAACCCCAGGTCCGCGAGGTGCTCGACACCGCCGGATTGTCGGCCCTCATCCAGGTCCACGACGAACTCGAAGCGGCCTTCGAGGCCTTGCTTGAAAGCACCGGCCGTTGACCCCGGCGGCGGCGTGCCCGGTGATCCTCAGCGCTCCAGCGGGGCTCCCGACCAGCTGACCATCGCCAACGAGGTGGATGAGCTGCACCGGGTCGCAGCCTGGCTGGAGCAGGCCACCGCACATTTCGACTGGTCGCCACGCACCGCCTTCAAGCTGGATCTGATGTTGAATGAGGCCTTGCCCAACATCATCCACTACGCCTACACCGACCAGGAGCCGCATCACATCCACCTGCGCGTAGAGGATCGCCTCGAGCAGGTCACGCTGGAAATCTGCGACGACGGCATCGCCTTCGATCCCTTCGCGCAACACCGCTGCGCAGACGACTCGTCGCTGGAAACCGCTGCCCCTGGCGGTCGGGGAATCCCCCTGATGGTGGCCTTGAGCGATGCCCGGGAGTACCAGCGAATCGGGCAAATCAATCGCCTGCGCGTGGTGCTGGGCCAAGACGAGACCGGCGACCGGCAATACCCCTGATGGACCCAGCCCGTTCCACCACCCCGGGCACCCCGATGGCGCCCGGGAAATTCATCGCCGACCACCAGGCACCGCTGGCCGCGCTGCCCCTGTTTGCGGACATTCCGTTCGCCCTGCTGGAACCGCTGCTGCTGCGCTGTGAGTATCGCCAGCTGCCGGCCGGCACCCTGCTGTTGTCCCCAGGCGAAGCCAATCGCCACCTATACCTGCTGCTGTCCGGTGAGTTGATCGTCCATCTCGAATCCCTTGCCTCCGATAAGGGGTTTCGCATCGACGCGGGAGAATTCGCCGGCGAAGTGTCGATCATCCGGCATGCCGCCCACCGCACAGGTCTCCGCCGCCCGGGACTGTCTGGTGATCGCCATACCCGAAGCGCTGCTGTGGGCGGAGCTGCTGCGGGTACCGGGCACCGCACGCAATCTGCTCCGCCAGATCGCCACCCGGCTGCGCGCGCGCAACGCCGCCATGCAGAAATCGCTGGAGGAAAATCTGCGCCTGGAGCATCTTCAAAAGGAGCTGCGCGTTGCCCAGGATCTGCAGGCCGGTATGCTGCCCAGGTCGCCGCTGTTCCCGGGTGCGGCGGCCGTCGACGCCCACGGCCGGATGACGCCGGCCAAGGCGGTGGGCGGGGATTTTTTCGATGCCTTCGCCCTCGATGCCGAGCGCCTGTGCGTGGCCATCGGCGACGTCGCCGGCAAAGGCATCCCGGCGGCGATATTCATGGTCCGGGCCATGACCCAGTTGCGCACCGAGATGCTCGGCGGCCGCGACGTAGAGCACGCCATACGGGCGCTCAATGAATCGCTCAGCCAGGACAACCCGCTGTGCATGTTCGTGACCCTGATGATCGGCTTCATCGATCTGTGCCATGGCCGCCTCCACTACGTCAACGGCGGCCACAACCGCCCGCTGTTCGGCAGTGTTACTGCGGGCTTTCGCTACCAGGATCAACCCAAGGGCATCCTGGTCGGCGTCGATCCCGATGCCGTCTACGAACTGGCCGTGCGCGAGCTGCACCCCGGGGAGATGCTCATCCTGTACACCGACGGCATCACCGAGGCCGAGAATGGAGTGGCAGAGCAGTTCGGCGAAGCACGTCTGCTGGAAGCGGTTGACCGCAACCGGGACTCGAGCGCCGACGCCATGGTGGAGCGGGTCTGCGCCGCAGTCGGAGACTTCGCCGCCAGCGCCGAGCCCTCCGATGACCTGACCATCCTGGCGGTCCGCTATCTGGGCAAGCCGTCTCCGGCGGATACTCCCGGCGATACCTCACCGGCGTGACCGGCGGGCTGCCATGCATATTGTGCTTATAAAAATATGACGCTTTATTCTTTTTGTTGAAATCCGGCCTTTGCTAGGCTGCTGTCCGAATCCAGCATGGGAACGGAACCATGGGCAGCCAGGCACTCAATCTCGTCGATATCGACGCCAGTCTCGCCAGCCAGTCGCCGCAGGAGATCCTCGCCTACGCACTGCGCGAATTCGACAACATCGCCATTTCCTTCAGTGGCGCCGAAGACGTGGTGCTGGTGGACATGGCCGTCCGGATCCGCCCGGACATCCGAGTCTTTTGTCTCGACACCGGCCGCCTGCACCCGGAGACCTATCGCTTTCTCGATCGGGTGCGCGAGCACTATGGCATCGCCATCGAAGCCATGTACCCGGAGGCCGCGGCCGTGGAAACCCTGGTGCGGGAAAAGGGTCTGTTCAGCTTCTACAAGGACGATCACAAGGAGTGCTGCGGGATCCGCAAGATCAGCCCGCTGCGGCGCAAGCTCGCCACCCTGGAAGCCTGGATCACCGGCCAGCGCCGGGATCAGAGCCCGAACACCCGCGCCGAAATCCCGGTGATCCAGGACGACAAGGCCTTCGCCCGTCCCGGCGGCAGCCTGACCAAGTTCAACCCACTGGCAAACTGGACCTCGCAGCAGGTGTGGAACCATATCCGCAGCAACGGCGTGCCCTACAACGAGTTGCACGACCGCGGCTTCATCAGCATCGGCTGTGAACCCTGCACCCGCCCGGTCGGCCCCGGCCAGCACGAGCGCGAGGGCCGCTGGTGGTGGGAAGAGGCCACCAAGAAGGAATGCGGTCTGCACGCGGTCAACCTCGAATCCTGAACCGCACCGACCACCGCAGGCCCCGCAACCGCGGGGTCTTTCATTGTTGCTGGCCGCGCGACGCCGGGCCGATCCCGCCCTCAATAGGTGGGCAGTTCGAAGCGGGCGAAATAGGCTTCGACTTCCTCGCGCGTGGCCAGCCCACAGGCGTGATCGACCACCGCCCGCGTCAGATGGGGCGCGAACTCCTCGATGAAGTCGTACATGAAGCCGCGCAGGAAGGTGCCGCGGCGAAAGCCGATGCTGGTGACACTGGAGGCAAACAGGTGGGCTGCGTCCAGCGCCACCAGGTCCACGTCCAAGCGCGGTTCGTAGGCCATGTGGGCGACGATGCCGATGCCGAGTCCGAGGCGCACATAGGTCTTGATCACGTCGGCGTCGGTCGCCGTGAACACCACGCGCGGTTCGAGGTTGCGGGCGCGAAAGGCCTCGTCGAGGCGCGAGCGGCCGGTGAACCCGAACACGTAGGTGACGATGGGATATTCGGCGACATCCTCGAGCCGCAGCCGGGGCAACTGGCACAGCGGATGGTTGCGGGGCACCAGAATACAGCGGTTCCAGCGGTAGCAGGGCATCATCAGCAGATTGCCGAACAACTCCAGGGCCTCGGTGGCGATGGCGAAATCCACGCTGCCCTCCGAGGCCTTCTCCGAAATCTGCAGCGGCGTGCCCTGGTGCATGTGCAGGGACACACCCGGGTATTTGGCGATGAACTTTTCGATTACCGGCGGCAGCGCGTAGCGGGCCTGGGTGTGCGTGGTGGCGATCGACAGACTGCCATGATCGGGCGCGCTGAACTCCTGCGCCATCTGTTTGATGGTCTCGACCCGGGCCAGGATCTCGCCGGCGATGCGCAGCACCTCCTTGCCCGCCGGCGTGATGCGGGTCAGGTGCTTGCCGCTGCGGGTGAAGATCTGCACCCCGAGTTCATCCTCGAGCAGGCGGATCTGCTTGCTGATGCCGGGCTGAGATGTATACAGGCTCTGCGCCGTGGCCGAGACGTTGAGGTCGTGGTGGGCGACTTCCCAGATATAGCGCAACTGCTGGAGCTTCATGGGGTCTCGCTTGCCGGACTCCGATGCAGCGCATAAAAACACACCGCTATATTCCCATCAAGCATACATTCTCGCCCCTTTGCGCCCTGCCCCGGGCGCATCGCAACAGCCTCGGACGGCGGCGCTTCATTTCTCGTTGACGATTCCGTGAGGAACGTGGCCGGTGGCGACGTGCTCGCTGGCCGCTTCGCAATGGTGCTGCTGGTCGTCGAAGAACACGTCGGCGCCGTAAGCGCGCAGGAACTCGCCCTTGTCCAGCCCCCCGAGAAACAGGGATTCGTCGATGCGGATGTTCCAGTCCCGCAGCGTCAGCACCACTCGCTGATGGGCGGGCGCCGAACGCGCGGTGACCAGCGCGGTGCGGATCGGCCCGCTGCCCGCCGGAAACTCCGCTTGCAGCCGGTGCAGGGCGAGGAGGAAGTTCTTGAAGGGCCCGCCGCTCAACGGCTGCCGGGCGGCGGCCTTTTCGCTGGCCGCGAACGCCGCCAGCCCGCGCGCCTGGTAAACGCGCTCGGCCTCGTCGGAAAAGAGTACGGCATCGCCGTCGAAGGCAAAGCGCACCTCGTCGGTGTCGGTCTGCGCGCGCGTCGAGGGCAGCAGGGTGGCGGCTGCGAAGCCGTGCTGCAGGGCGTTGCGCACGTCATCGGCATGGGTGGAGAGAAACAGGTGGCAGCCGAAGGCGCCGACGTAGCGGTACGGGCTGCGCCCGCCACAGAAGGCGGCGCGGGTGATCTGCAGTCCGTGATGTTCAATGGAATTGAAGATCCGCAGCCCGGTATCCGCCGAGTTGCGCGACAGCAGCACGATCTCCACGCCCTTGCCTTCCGGCAGCAGCTGGTTGATGTGCAACAGTTTCTTGACCAGAGGAAAGGCCTCGCCCGGTTCGAGGACTTCGTTCTCGTGCTCGATCTGATATCGCGAATATTCGCCTATACCTTGTTTTTCATAAATTTCATGACTCTCCCGCAGGTCGAACAGCACCCGTGAAGAGATCGCGATCACCAGCTTGTCCGCCAGATCCATGTCGCGCCATCGCCATCGGCCCGGATGCGGTGAGTATAGCGAAGCGCCCCGAACCCGGCCCGAGCACCAAAAATCTTATTTATGACATGAGAATATTGTTTTAATGATTTGTTTTTTATTGATTTACCAGATCACCCTGAGCGAGCAGGCCGAAGATGCCACCGGTGTGGATGAAGACCAGGTCCGCACTGCCGGCAAAACGGCCCCGGCGGATCTCCTCCAGCAAGCCGTGAAACGCCTTGCCGGTATACACCGGGTCGAGGATCAGCCCCTCCAGCCGGGCGAGCTGGCGGATGGTGGCGAACACCTCGGGATCGGCCACGCCATAGCCGGGACCGATATAGCCGTCCTCGACGTGGATGGCGAGCCGTTCGACGTCGAGGGGCGGATCGTACCGCGCCGCCCAGTCGCGCAGGTCGGCGCGGACCTTGGCCTGAAAATAAGCGGCATCGTCGCACACCGCCATGCCGATCACCGGACAGCCGAGCCCGTAGAGCGCTGCGCCCGCGGTGAGCCCGGCCTGGGTGCCGCCCGAACCCGTGGCGTGGACGATGGCTCCAGGGCAGATCCCGGCTTTACGAAAGTCCTCGACGAGTTCCGCCGCACAACCCACGTAGCCCCACACCCCGGTGCCATCGCTGGCACCTACCGGGATCGGCCAGGGGTTGGCGCCGCGGGCGCGATAGTGATCGCACCAGCGCTCATAGAGCTCCTGGAGGTGGGCGCGGTAATAGGGCTTGCTGTAGCGGGATACTTCGGCGCCGGCGAGCAGATCGAGCAACAGGTTCCCGCGCGCGGGCGGCGCCGCATCGCCCTCCTCGCGCAGCAGCAAGTGGACCCGCATACCCAGCCGCGCCCCCAGCAGGGCCGTGGCCCGACAGTGGTTGGACTGTAGCCCGCCTGCGGTGATCAGCGTATCGGCGCCGGCGGCCCGCGCCCGCGCCAGGGTGAATTCGAGCTTGCGCACCTTGTTGCCGGTGGTGGCGCACCCGGTCAGATCGTCGCGCTTGACCCAGATACGCGGGCCGCCCAGCAGCGTGCCGAGGCGATCCAGAGGTTCCAGCGGCGTCGCCCGCCGCGCCAGCGGCAGCCGTGGTGGATAGACGACGGCAGCCATCGGTTCGATCCGCGATCAGATCGCCTTCAGCGTACCCTTGGGCAGCACCGCATGGATCGCCTCGCGCTGGAACTTGATCTCCAGCTTGTCGGCGACTTCGAGCACCACAAAGTTGCCCTCGATGCGGCTGATGCGCCCGAGAATGCCCGCAGTGGTTACCACTTCATCGCCCTTGCCGAGGTTGGCGACCAACTTGGCGTGCTCCTTGCGCCGCTTCTGCTGCGGTCGGATCACCACGAAATACATGAACACGAACATGCCGCCGAACAGCAGCAGGGTGAACAGAGGACTGGGCTCCCCGGCAGGCGCGGACTGGGCCCAGGCGGAGGGGATGAACAGCGACATGGAATATCTCCCGTGAGGTATGAAGGGCCACCCGTTCGGACGGCCCGGTCGGTGCGTCCGATCTGTTGGTCAGATCGGATTGTCGCGCAGCCAGGCGAGTACGTCCTGGTGATGGCTTGCGGTCTTCACCTTGTCAAATACCTGGCGCAGGCGTCCGTCGCGACCGATGACGAAGGTGGTGCGCAGGATGCCCAGGAACTCCCGACCCATGAATTTCTTCGGACCCCAGACGCCGTAGCGCTCGGCCACCGCATGATCGACATCGGACAGTAAATCGAAGTCGAGCAGGTCGCGCTCGGCGAATTTCGTCAAGCGTGCCACCGGATCGGGGCTGACGCCGAGCACCACCGCATCCAGCGCCGCGTATTCGGCGCCGCTGTCGCGCAACCCGCAGGCCTGCACGGTACAACCCGGGGTCATCGCCTTGGGGTAGAAATACAGCACCACCGCCTTGCGCTCGCGGAAGTCCCGCAGCGCCACCATCTCCCCGCGCTGATTGGGCAGGGAGAAGGCAGGCGCCAGATTGCCGATCTTGGGGAAGGCCATGGGGCTTCTCCGCCAGCGCAGCCGTTGCGCTCAGGGCAGCAGGTGGCGCACGGCGTCGCGCTCTTCGCCCAGCTCGTTGGCGGTCTCGGTCATTTTGCCGCGCGAGAATTCGTTGATCGAAAGCCCGGTCACGATGCGCCAGTCACCATTGCTGCAGACGCAGGGGAACGAATAGATCAGCCCCTCGGGAATGCCATAGCTGCCGTCGCTGTACACGCCCATGCTGACCCAGTCGTCGGCCGGTGTACCCAAGGCCCAGGAGCGCATATGCGCGATGGCGGCATTGGCCGCCGAGGCCGCGCTGGAGGCGCCACGTGCCTTGATCACTGCGGCCC
>JADLCO010000055.1 GCA_020847115.1 Pseudomonadales bacterium
GCATTTCGGCGCCGGGGTGATCCAGGCCGACGGCACCCTGGATCGGGCAGCGCTGCGCCGGCTGGTGTTCGACGACGCCGCGGAGCGCCGCTGGCTGGAGCAGCTGCTGCACCCGCGCATCGGCGAGTGGCTGCGCGCGCGGCTCGCCGAGGCGCCGGGGCCCTATGCGATCCTCGAATCGCCGCTGCTGTTCGAGGGCACCCAGCACCGCATGGTGCAGCGCAGCCTGCTCGTAGATGTGCCGGAGGAGGTGCAGGTGGCGCGCGCCGCGGCCCGCGACGGCAATTCGCCGGAGCAGATCCGCGCCATCATGGCGGCGCAACTGAACCGGGAGGAGCGCCGTGCGCGCGCCGACGACTGCATCGACAACTCGGGGCCGCCGGAGGCACTGGATGCCCAGGTGGAGGCACTGCATCGCCGCTATGTGGCGCTCGCCGAGGCTGCGGCATGAGCGGCGCCACGCTGTGAGTGGGGCGACGCTGATAGTGCGCTGCCCGAACTGCGGCAAGCCGGTGACCTGGGGGCCGGCGAGCCCGCACCGGCCGTTCTGTTCGGCGCGCTGCCGACAGCTCGATTTCGGCGACTGGGCCGGCGAGCGCCATCGCATCCCCGGCGAGCCGGCGCAGGATGAGACCAACCTGGAGCCCGATCCCGAGCAGGAGTGAAGGCACTGCCAACGCCGGCGCGTCCACTCCGGGCATCAGCATGGCGGCGCCTCGCGCCAACCGCGCCTCTGGCCCACCGGCGGGAGCGGACCGCCGGTTACCGACCCAGCCGCAGGCGGTTGCGCGCCAGCACCCAGCGGTGGACCTCGCTCGGCCCCTCGTAGATGCGCATCACCCGCACCCGCTGCGCCATCAGGTGCAGGGGCAGTTCCCTGGTCACTCCCATGGCACCGTGGGCCTGGATCGCCCAGTCGATCACGTCGCTGGCCAGTTCGGTGCCATAGAGCTTGATCATGCTGGCCTCGGTGCGCACGTCGCCGCCCTGATCCTGCTTCCAGGCGGCGTGCCAGAGCATGAGTTGCAGGCAGTGGATGCGGGTCTCGGCATCGGCCACCCACCACTGGATCGCCTGGCGCTCGGCGAGTCGGGCGCCGAAGGTGGTGCGCTCGTTGGCGTGGGCGCAGAGCATGTCCAGGGCGCGGCGCGCCATGCCCAGGCACCAGGCGCCCATCTGCAGGCGGCGCACCACCAGGCGCAGCTGCATGGGCGCGAAGCCCTGGCCTTCGGCGCCCAGCAGTTGCGACGCCGGCAGCCGGCAGTGGTCGAGCACCAGCTCGTAGGTGGTGTGGCCGCCGATGATGGGGATGGCGCGGGCGATCTCGAAGCCCGGGGTGCCGCGGTCCACCAGAAAGGCGGAGATGCCGCCGCGGGCGCCGCGCCCGGGGTCGGTGACCGCCATCACGATGGTGAAGTCGGCCTCGTCCACCCGGCTGATCCAGATCTTGCGGCCGTCGAGCACCCAGTCGTCGCCGTCGCGGCGGGCGCGGGTGATCATGGCGGCGGGATCGGCGCCGGCGCCGGGCTCGGAGATGGCGATCGCGGAGACCGTCTCGCCGCGGGCATAGGGTTCCAGGTACTTGGCGCGCTGAGACTCGTCCACGGTGGCCAGCAGCATGTGCAGGTTGGGCGAGTCCGGCGGGAACAGAAAGGGCACGATGGTGCGGCCCAGCGCCTCGTTGATCCCCACCATGGCCAGCGCCGGCAGCTCGGCGCCGCCGACTTCGGCCGGCGAATCCAGCCCCCAGAGGCCGAGTTCGCGGCACTGTTCATGGAGCGGCGCCAGCTCCTCGCGGCTGAGGTGATAGCCCTGGCCCGCGGCCTCGCGGGCCAGCACCTGCGCTTCCAGCGGCAGCAGGGCCTGTTCCACAAAGCGGTCCACGGTCGCCTGGATCAGGCGGTATTCCTCGTCGAGTTCGAAATTCATGGGCGGCTCCGGCCGACAGGGATCGATCGCAAACTACCACGGTTCGCCGGCTGCGGGCGGGCCGGCAGGGGGAGTTGTCAGCGCCACGGCAACGGTCAAGAATGCGGACGGTCCATCCATTACAACGACAAGAGGCAGCCTCCATGGCCGAATACCGGTTTCCCGTCGACGCCAGCCAGATCATGCTGTTCGCGCGCGCGGTTGGCGACAAGAATCCCATCTACCACGACGCCGAGTACGCGAAAAACACCGAGGTCGGGGGCATCATCGCACCGCCCACCTTCGTCCAGGCCGCGGCCCAGTACGACCCGAACTTTCCGCTGCGGCCGCGCATCGGCGAGCCCTGGTTCGGCTCCGGGCGCGAGCCCACCGGCGTCAAACCCAAGGAGAAAGCGGCCGCCGACGGCAAGAAGGAGGGCGCCATCGGCCAGAGCGCGCGGGTGCTGCACGCCGAACAGAAATTCCTCTACCACCGGCCGATCCGCCCCGGCGACGTGCTCACCGTGACCACCAAACCCGGCAAGCGCTGGGAGAAGGAGGGCAAGCGCGGCGGCTCGCTCAAGTTCAGCGAGGCGATCAGCGAGTTCCGCAACCAGGACGGCGAACTGGTGGTCACCGCGATCATGGTCGGGGTGGAAACCGGCCAGACCGTAACCCAGAACTGAGGAGACGACGCCATGGCATTGCACGCCAGCCAGCTCAACATCGGCGACACCCATTCGGAGGTGGTCGCCAGCAACCTGACCCGGACCCAGATCGTCCAGTACGCCGGGGCTTCCGGCGATTACATGCCGCTGCACACCGACGAGGTCTACGCCCGCGAGGTCGCCGGCTACCCAACGGTATTCGCCCACGGCATGCTGTCGATGGGCGCCACCGGCATGATGCTCACCAACTGGGTGGGCGACGGCCGCCTGACCGAGTACAGCGCCCGCTTCACCCGCCAGGTGTGGCCCGGCGACGACCTCACCGCGACCGCCACGGTGACCGCGATCGACAGCATCGAGGGACAGCATTTCGTCCAGCTCGACGTGGTCACGGTGAACCAACACGGCCAGGAAGTGATCAACGGCAAGGCCACCGCGCGCATCGACCCCTGAGCCGCGCCGCTGGCAGCACAGGAGGAGCAATGACCGAGGGCGAACAGTAATGACCGAAGGCAAAAAGTTCGACCCCTATGCGGAGCTGCTGAGGCCCGACGAGGTGGATCCCGAGCGCGTGCCGCCGGCGATTCCCGCCGCCACCCTGACCCTGCTGCGCGACGGCGCCGACGGCGTCGAGGTGCTGATGCTGCGCAAGACCTCGGAGATCCGCTTCGGCGGCATGTGGGTATTTCCCGGCGGCCGCGTCGACCCCGAGGACCACGCACCCGGCGGCGACCAGACCCAGGCGGCGCGCCGGGCCGCGGCCCGCGAGGCCCGCGAGGAGGCCGGCATCGAGGTCGATCCGGAGGAGTTCGTGTGGTTTTCCCACTGGACGCCGCCGCCGATCACCCCCAAGCGCTTCACCACCTGGTTCTTCGCCGCCGGCGCCCGCGGCCACCATGCCGAGATCACCATCGACGGCGGCGAGATCGACGACCACCAGTGGATCAACCCCGCCCGCGCGCTGGCCCGCCATGCCGCCGGTGAGATCGATCTGGTGCCGCCGACCTGGATGACGCTGCACCAGCTCGCGGCGCGCGGCTCGGTGGCGGAGCTGCTCGCTCTACTGCGCGCGCGGCCGCCGCGGGTCTACGTCACCCATCTGGGCAAGACCCCGGAGGGCGACCGGGTCGCGCTGTGGGAAGGCGATGCGGGCTATGCCGCCTGGGATGCCGGCGTGCCGGGGCCGCGCCATCGCCTGATCATGGCCAAGTCCGGGTTCGTGTTCGAGAACTCCGTCTATCCTGAGCCCTGACCCGCCCGCGGGCGCTCGGGTGCCGACCGGAGCCCCGGTCGAATGCGGCGCGCGGTGCAGAACCGGCCAGACGCAGAAAAGGGGCAGAAAAAAAAGACCGCCGCACGAGGCGGCGGCAAGATCAGGGTTGGGGGGTTAAATCGGGTTCAGAGCAGGTGCAGATTGGCGATCACGATGGCGATGACCATGGCCGCGACCAGGGCGCAGAAACCACCGATGGTGAGTTTGTCGGCCAACTCGTGGTCGTGATCGTTGTTGTGGTCGTGGTGCAGGATGCTCATGGGACACCTCCGCTGGAAAATTTGGGTACGCACAGAGTAAAACAACTTTAAAGAATGATATTGACCAAAATCAACAACCTCAAATTATGATTTTTCGTCGCAATTCCCATTTCCATCGGTTATGAAACTTCCTTCCGATCATTTCCGGCACTTCTCGCAGGCAGTCCGCGATGCGCCGTCGCCCGGAAAAAATGGATCCGCACCGCAGCGGTTCAAGACCCGTTCAGCGGGTCCTGGCGGTAGAACGAGCGCAGCTGCCCGTAGAGGTCCGGCCAGGCGACCGCTAGGCGCTGCGGCGCCTCGAAGAAGCATTCGCTGACCACGGCGAAGAACTCGCCCGCATCCTGTAACGCATAGGGGTCGATCGGGCCTTCCCGGCCGGCGGCCTCGCGGGCGTCGAGGTCCTCCCAGGCGGCAGTGAAGGCCGCGGCCCAGGCCGCGGGGTCCATGCCCGGATGCAGCGGCGGTGCGCCATTGGTGCCACCGGCGCCGCACAGGTCCAGCTTGTGCGCCATCTCGTGGATCACCACGTTGTAGGCGTCCTCGCCATTGGCGTCCTGCACATCCGCCCAGGACAGCAGCACCGGGCCCTGGGCCGAGGTCTCGCCGGTCAGCGGCTCGCGGTCGGTGTGCACGATGCCGAATTCGTCTTCGCGGTCATGGCTGGGAATGAAAGCGTCGGGGTACACCAGCACGGTCACCCAGTCGTCGTACCAGCCGAGGCCCAGCTCCAAAACCGGCACCGCCGCCATGGTGGCGATGCGCAGGCGCATGGCGTCGTCGATGGCCAGGCCGTGGATGCCGACGAATTCCTTGCGCAGCAGCAGGCGCAGGCTCAGTTCCCGCAACCGCGCCCGTGCCTCGCCCTGGTAGCGTGCCGCCACCGGCCAGTCGGCGATGGCGGCCTCCCAGTGGGCCGCGGTCAGGTGCAGGGTTTGGAGGCGGCGATTTTCGCGCCGGCGGCGCCACCACGCCAGCATCGCCGGTCAGGGCGCCGCCGGCAGGAAATCGTTGACCCGGGCGATGTTGGCGACGTGGTTCTCGCGCATCTCCACCAGCGCCTGGCGCAGCTCGCCGTCGCCCAGGCGCGGGATCATCTCGCCCAGGCGCTTGGCGACCCAGCCCTGGCCGCGGTTGAGAAACCGCAGCCGCTCGTCGAGTGCGGCGATGACCATCGCGCGCTGGTGGAAATCGCCCACGGTCTGCGATGGCTGGCCGCCGCGCCGGGCAATGGCGGCGCTGAGCATGGCGCACCAGCGCGCCTCGTCGGCGAAGACGTCCTCGAGCAAGGCGCGCTCGGCCGTGGTGGTGCAGTGGGGCAGCGACTCGCGCGCGACCCGGGTGCCGGCGCGCTCGGCCTCGAGCAGCAGGTTCAGGAATTCGATCAGTTCGGCGGGCTCGGCCCGGTGCTGGTAGGCGTCCGACCCGGCCGCGGCGGCGCAGACCGGAGAACTGGGGGACGCGGAATCCTCGGCGGTGGTCATGGCATCGGCTCCTTGGCGGGACGCCGGGAGTGTAGCAAAGCCCGGCGGGCCGCCCGTGCTACACTCCGGCGACGACAAACCCCGAGCGCCGCGGCTCTACCTCCCCTCGTCCAGGGGACAGGAACGCGGCGCCGAGAATCCGCTGGCGGATTCGAGGGATGCGCGGGAAACCGCGCCTCCTCCCCCATTTGGAAAGGTGTTTGCCATGCTGCAGGACAGTTCCCCCGAGGACAGTTTCCTCCGGGACAGCTTCGGGCGCGAGTTCCATTACCTGCGCCTGTCCGTCACCGATGTCTGCAACTTCCGTTGCACCTACTGCCTGCCCGATGGCTACCAGGGCCGGCCCGACGCCGCCTTTTTGTCGCTGGACGAGATCCGCCGCGTGGCCGCCGCCTTCGCCGCCACCGGCACCGGCAAGGTGCGCATCACCGGCGGCGAGCCCTCGGTGCGCGCCGACCTCACGGAGATCATCGCCGCGGTCAAGGCCACCCCCGGCATCCGCACCGTGGCGTTGACCACCAATGGCTACCGGCTGGCCGAGCGCATCGATGACTGGGCCGCCGCCGGGCTGGACGCCCTCAACCTCAGCATCGACAGCCTGGATCCGGCGGTGTTCGCGGCGATCACCGGGCATAGCCGGCTGCGCGACCTGCTCGCCGGGCTCGACCGCGCGCTGGCGCTGGGCATCCCCAGGGTCAAGGTCAACGCGGTGCTGCTGCGCGGTCAGAACGACGATCAGATCGACCGCTTTCTGGACTGGCTCCGGGGCATGCCGATCACCCTGCGCTTCATCGAGCTGATGCAGACCGGCGACAACGCCGAGTTCTTCCGCCGCAACCACGTCTCCGGTGAAGAACTGCGCCGCCGCCTGCTGGCATCCGGCTGGAGTCCGGTGCTGCGCAGCCGCGATGCCGGCCCGGCGCAGGAATTTCACCATCCCGATTACCAGGGCCGCATCGGCCTGATCCAGCCCTACGGCAAGGACTTCTGCGCCACCTGCAACCGGCTGCGGGTGAGTGCCCTGGGTCGGCTGCACCTGTGCCTGTTCTCCGAACAGGGCATCGATCTGCGCCATCTGCTGCGGGCGGACGAGCAGCGCGAGGAGCTGATCGCCTTTCTGCGCGCGCGGCTCGCCGACAAGAAGGTCAGCCATTTTCTGCAGGACGGCTTCAGCGGCGGCACCCGCCACCTGGCGATGATCGGCGGCTGACTCCAAGGGGAAACACCATGGCCAAGGTCTATTCCGAACAATTCATCCCGCTGCAAATCGCGGTACTCACGGTCTCGGACAGCCGCACCGAGGCCACCGACACCTCCGGCCAGCTGCTGGCGGAACGGCTCACCGCCGCCGGCCATCGCCTGGCCGAAAAGCGCATCCTGCGCGACGACCTCTACCGTATCCGCGCCCAGGTGGCGGCCTGGGTCGCGTCCGAGGACATCCAGGTGGTGCTGATCACTGGTGGCACCGGCTTCACCGGGCGCGACTCCACGCCCCAGGCGGTGGCGCCGCTGTTCGACGTCACCGTGGAGGGTTTCGGCGAGCTGTTCCGGCAGATCTCCCACCGCGACATCGGCTCCTCCACGGTACAGTCCCGGGCCCTGGCGGGGCTCTCCAACGGCACGCTCATCTTCTGTGTGCCCGGTTCCACCAACGCCTGCCGCACCGCCTGGGACGAGATCATCGGCGAGCAGCTCGACGCCACCCACCGGCCCTGCAACTTCGTCGCCCAGCTCAAGCAGGTCTCCGGCGCCGACTGCGCCACGCGGGACGTTTCGTGAGCGAGCTTTCGCACCTTAACGCCGCGGGTGAGGCCAACATGGTCGACGTCAGCGGCAAGGCGGTCACCACCCGGATCGCGCTGGCCGAGGGTTTCGTCGCCATGCGCCCCGAGACTCTGGCACTGATCGAACGGGGCGGCCACGCCAAGGGCGATGTGCTGGCCACGGCGCGCATCGCCGGCATCCTTGCGGCCAAGCGCTGCGCGGAGCTGATCCCGCTCTGCCATCCCCTGCAACTGGCGCGGGTGCAGGTGGATTTCGCCCTGGAACCCGCCGGCGTGCGCATTCGCGCCGAGTGCAAGCTGGACGGCAAGACGGGGGTGGAGATGGAGGCCCTGACCGCGGTCTCGGTGGCCGCCCTGACCCTGTTCGACATGTGCAAGGCGGTGGACCCGGGCATGGAGATCGGCGCCATCCGCGTGCTGCGCAAGGACGGAGGCAAGACCGGGCCCTGGGTGCGCGGCGATGGTTGAGGTGCTGTTCTTCGCCCGCTTGCGGGAATCCCTGGGCCTGTCCCGCCTGACGCTGGAGCTGGATGCACCGATCACCGTGGCCCAGCTCAAGGAACGCCTGACCGCCCGCGGCGCGCCCTGGCAGCGGGCGTTCGGCCAGTGCCAGGTATTGGTTGCGATCAACCAGGAAATGGCCGATGACGCCGCCATCGTCCGCCCCGGCGACGAGGTGGCGCTATTTCCCCCGGCGACCGGAGGCTGAGCATGAACGACGACGTGCGCATCCTCGCCACCGCGCTGGATCCGGCGGCACTCACCACGGAGCTGTGCGCGGGCGACGGCCACGGCGACGGCGCCCTGGTCACTTTCGTTGGCATGGTGCGCGACCTGGCCAGCGATCCGGTGCGGGCGCTCGAACTGGAGCACTACCCGGGCATGACCGAGAAGGCGCTGCACGCCATCATCGCGCGGCTGCGCCAACGCTGGCCGCTGGGCCGGGTGCTGGTCGCCCACCGCGTCGGCCGGCTGGAACCGGGCGAGCCCATCGTGTTCGTGGGTGTCACCGCCGCCCACCGCGGCGAGGCCTTCGCCGCCTGCGAGGCGCTGATGGACTGGCTCAAGACCGAGGCGCCGCTGTGGAAGAAGGAATTCACCCCGCAGGGCGAGCGCTGGGTCGAGGCGCGCGAGCGCGACCGCGATGCCGCCGCGCGCTGGCAGGCCACCCGGCAAACCCAATGAACCCAGAACCATGAAGGCCGTCGGCGCATTGCTCGCCGGCGGCCGCTCGCGGCGCATGGGCCGCGACAAGGCACTGCTCCCGGTGGCCGACGGCACCCTGCTCGATTACATGGTGGCCAGACTGCGCGCCCTGCCGCTGGCGGAAGTCGTGGTCTGCCGCGACGCGCCCGGCTGCCTGGCCGACCCGGTGCCCGGTCTCGGCCCGCTCGGCGCGCTGCACGGCCTGAGCCTTCACTATGCCGGCAGAACCCTGCTGGTGGTGCCGGTGGACATGCCGCTGCTCGGCGCCACCGCGCTGGAGAGGCTGCTCGCCGGAACGGAAGCCGAACCGCGCCACTACGCGGAGCATCCGCTGCCGCTGCGCTTGACGCTGACGCCGGCAACCATCTCCGCCATCGCCGCCCGCGCAGCGCCCGATACACGCGACCGCTCGCTGGCCGGGCTGCTGCGCGAACTCGGCGCGACGGACCTGCCGCTGCCTGTGGACATCGGCGAGTTCGCCAACCTCAACCACCCGGACGACTGGGCACGCCTGCGCGTACTGCTCGCCCGCCGCTAAGCCGCGCCGGCCCTCAAAACCAGGCGCGCACGCCGATCACCCACTGCAGGTCGTCGCTGCGCTCGCCCTGCTGCCGCGCAAAGTTCGCGCTGTCGCCGAACTTGCGCCAGCCGACCAGGCCGACATAGGGCGCGAACTCGCGGCGGATTTCGTAGCGCAGGCGCAGGCCGAATTCCACATCGGACAACCCGGAACCAGCCCCGGTGGCGCGGTCGTCCTGGCTGTAAACATTCACCTCCAGGTCCGGGCTCAGGATCAGGCGCTGGGTGAACAGCAGTTCGTACTCGGCCTCCAGGCACAGCACGGTGCGGCCGTCGGCATCGGCGAACAGCGCCAGATCGGTATCGAACCAGTAGGGCGCGAGCCCGCGCAATCCGGCCGCCAGCCAGTGGCGTTCTGGGCCCGGGCCGAGGTCGGCGCGCCAGCCCAGCTGCGCATCCCAGAAGGGCGCGACGGCACGGCTGTAACGCAGTTGCAGTTCGGCTTCCTCGGTGATGCCCTCGACCCGTTCACCTTCGGCCTTGAGCCAGAGCTTGTCGCGGTCGCGGCCCAGCCAGGCATTGGCCTGCCAGACCAGGGCACCGCTGTCGCTCCCGGTGGCGCGGCGCCATTCGTGCTGGTCGAACATCATCTTGGTCAGCAGTGGATCGTCGTCGCCATGGCTCCAGGCAGCCGTCGAAAACAGCAGGCCCGAGACGGCCAACGCAGCGCTTGCAGCTTTCACGCGCCACCGCCGATCACCTGCACCGTCCGCATCATGCCGGGCATGTGGTAGAGCAGATGGCAGTGAAAGGCCCAGCTGCCGGTGGCATCGACACTGACCAGATAGCTGACCCTGGCGCCCGGCGCCACCGATAGGGTGTGCTTGCGCGGGATGCGCGCGCCATCGCCGGTTTCGAGATCGCTCCACATACCGTGCAGGTGGATGGGGTGGTGCATCATGGTGTCGTTGACCAGGGTGATGCGCAGCCGCTCGCCGTAGCGGAAGGGCAGCGGCGCGGCATCGGCGTGCCGGATGCCGTCGAACGCCCACTGGTAGCGCCCCATGTTGCCGGTGAGGTGGAGCTGGATCTCACGCTCCGGCTCGCGCGGATCCACCGTGCCATGGCGGTGGCGCAGATCGGCATAGGTCAGCACCCGGCGGCCCCGGCGCGCCAGCTCGCGCAGGCCAACGCCGGGATCGTCGAGCCGGTAGGCCGGAGCTTCGGCGCGCATGTCCACCTGGGGGCCGAACTCGCTGGCCGGATGGACGACCGGCGCGGCGCTGCCGAAGCCGGCGCCGCCGGAGCCCATGGTCGGGGCCGCCATGGCGTGGCCGGCATGGTCCATGCCGGCATGGTCCATGCCGGCGTGGTTCATCGCCGCGTGGTTCATCGCCGCATGGTTCATTTCCCCAGGATTCGCGCTGGCGTGACCGGGAGCGGCGCCGTGCCCGGTGTGGCCGCCCGCCATGCCCATGTCGGCGTGGCTCAGCACCGGCCGCGGGTCGAGCGCCGGCACCACTGCGCTCAGCTCCGGGTGCGGCGTCAGGGTGCCCAGGGCATAGCCGCTGCGATCGATGGCCTGGGCGAACAGGCTGTAGGCGGTATCGGCCGCTGGCTCGACGATGACGTCATAGGTCTCGGCCACTCCGATGCGAAAGTCGTCCACCGTCACCGGCTCCACCGGCTGGCCGTCGGCAGCGATCACCCGCATCCGCAGGCCGGGGATGCGCACGTCGAAGTAGGTCATGGCCGACGCATTGATGAAGCGCAGCCGCACCTGCTCGCCGGGCGCGAACAGCCCCGTCCAGCCCGCGGCCGGCGGCTGGCCGTTCATCAGATAGGTGTAGGTGTGGCCGCTGACGTCGGACAGATCGCTGTCGCTCATCCGCATCCGGTTCCACATCGCGCGCTCGCGCCAGGTGGCGGCCACGCCCCGATCGCGGATCTCGCGCCACAGGTCGCCGACGGTGCGCTGGCCGTAATTGTCATAGTGGCTCTGTTTCTTGAGTCGGGCGTACACCGCCGCGGGGTCGGCGTCCATCCAGTCCGACAGCAGTACCACATGATCGCGCGGACAGGCGAAGGAATCGGGCTCGCGGGGGTGGATCACCAGCGCGCCGTAGTGTCCGGTCTGCTCCTGGAAGCCGGAGTGGCTGTGGTACCAGTAGGTGCCGCTCTGGCGCACCTCGAAGTCGTATTCGAAGCTGGCGCCGGGGGCGATGCCGGGAAAGCTGATGCCGGGTACGCCGTCCATGGCCGCCGGCAGCACCAGTCCGTGCCAGTGGATCGAAGTGTCCTCGGCCAGCCGGTTGGTGACGCGGATGCGCACCCGGTCGCCCTCGCGCCAGTGCAGCACCGGGCCCGGCAGGCTGCCGTCGATGGTGGTGGCGAGGCGCTCCTTGCCAGTGAAATTGACCGGCTGATAGCCGATGCTCAGGTCGAAGCGGTTACCGGTGCGCGCCGGCGCCAGCACCGGCGTCGCGCCCAGCAACCGACCCGCCCACAGGGCACCGGCGCCCGCCGCGAGCCCGGTGACGAACCGGCGGCGGGAGCGGGAAAACCCCGGGTTCATGGCTGCTTGCCGGGAGCGTACCCTTTGCCCGGCTCGTACCCTTTGCCCGGCCCGTACTGGGCGGCGCGGTCGCGCACTTCCTCGTAGGCCGAAACCTTGCCGTCCGCCTCCAGCTGCCAGACGGTATAGGGCACGAACCGATCGCCCATCTCCATGCCCGGACTGCCCGGCGGCATGCCCGGCACCGCCAGGCCGCGCGCCCCGGCCGGATGGCTGGCAAGGAAACGTGCCAGGCTGGTCGCCGGCACATGGCCCTCGAACACCAGGCCATCAGCCGTCACCGCAGTGTGGCAGGACTGCTGCGCGGGCGCGATGCCCAGCTCCTGCTTGCGCGCCGCCAGCGCGTTCGCATCCAGATCTACCACCTGGGCCGCGACGCCATGGGCGGCGAGATGCTCCACCCACTTGGTGCAACAGCCGCAGTTGGCGTCCTTGTACACGGTCAGGGGTGCCTCGGTGGCCTGCGCCGCCCCGCCCAGTACCAAACCCGAAATCACACCCAACACCAGCCCTGCCATGCGCTGGGCTTGTCCGATCGAATTCATGAAATCCACCTCGTTGCGAAGCTGAGAAAGCGCCCGCCAGGGCGCAGCGGTATCAATGGCCGCTCAGATCGCAGGTGGGCGATAGATCTCGAAGCCGGGGTGAGGTGGCGCAAGGGCGATCACTGCGCCGGGAGGGGAAGCGGGCTCCGGCACCAGCTCCGGCACAACCGCGGCCGGCTGCCCGGCGGTGGGTGCGGGACAATGCAGGCACTGCTGGCCGCAGTGATGCGGGCCGCTGCGGTCGACTTCCTGGCAGTGTGCGGGCTGGTGGGCGCAATCGGCCTGTGCCGTCATGCCCTCGTGCCGGGCGGCGTGGTGCTGGGCATCTCGGGCCTGGCCGCCAGCCGGCAGCGGGGACGCCACCGCCACCGCCACGCCCTGCCAGCACAGCAGCAGCGCGAGCAACCAGGTCAATGAGCGGGGATTGGGCATGGTGCTGCCGGGCATGATTTCGGTGTCCAGTAGAGCACGGCGCCGAGTGGAGGTTCAACGCGCGCGGTCGCCGCCCCTATCCCGGGGATGCAGCGGCATCGCATCAGTCCAGGAGTTCGCCGATGTCAGCGTCGCGCCACTCCTCGGGCAGGGCGGACTGTGGGCAATGGCGTGCGCGGTGCTCCCAACCACTTTCGCTCCTCGCGCGAAAGCCCGTGTCGCCCGCCAAAAAGTAGGTGACCACGCTGGTCTCAGCGTAATCGTCCCGCAGGTCGGCACAAGATTCCATGACTCGGTAGACGTCTGGTTCGACTCGCTCGATGCTTTTGAATTCGCAAAAATCCCGGGCGCCACCGATACCATTCCTTCTGAGCAGCGACAGAGTGGCATTCGAGGCGTGCTCACAGGGCGTGTCACTGGACACATAAAACCCCAAGCGCAGCGGCAATCGATCGGTAGCGATCGCCGTCTGTTCCGCAAGCCGATCCGATCGCTCTGCTCGCTCACAGGCGGCGAGGACGGCAAGGATTGCCACACCACACCAAAAACCGAACCGGCTCGCAAGCAACGTGAAGGCATCCCGGGAAAATGGCGTCATTTCTCCTGCTTGGTCAGCTTGAACCCCATGGGGCCTTCGATGGAGCCGTCGTCGAGGATGCTCATGACCTGGGTTCCCATGGGAGAAGAAATTTTCAGTTTTCCATCTTCCACTCGGTAATCCAGCTCGGTCTCGACCCCCATCACGTTCATCAAAACCTTGTCGTCGGACTCGAAGGTGAGGGTGGTAGTCCCCATGCTGTCCGTGTAGCTGCCATCCAGCCCGGAACCACAAGCCGCGAGCAAGGAAGCAAGCACGACCACGCACAATTTTTTCATGACGAAGCTCCTTTCGTTCTCAATTGAATTCAGGCACGGCGACATGTCGGATGGATCGGCGCCGGTGCATGAGCACCCCAGTGCCAGCGGCAAACCGCCGCCGGCACTGTTCGGCCGTTTTCCAATATACCAACTACGCCGATATACCAACTACGCCGACTTCTCCAGCACATAGGGCTCCAGGCTTTCCTGGGCGCGAATGCGGATCTTGTGCCACTGGCCGCCGCCGTAGTACGCGAGCGCGCCCGGCTCGGCATTGCCCTCGGCGTTGTAGTACGAGAGGCAATCGCGGAACGGCGCGGAGGCGATGTCCACTTCGGCGCAGTGCTGGGCGTAGCTGTCCTCGGCTTCCTTCCTCACGTCGACGACGTCGGCGCCCTGTTCACGCATCGTGTTCAGCATCCACAGGATGTATTCGGCGTGGGCCTCGATGGCGTCGGTGAAGTTGAAGCTGCCGCCGCCGCCCTGCGGTCCGGTGACGATGAACAGGTTGGGGAAGCCGTGGCTGTGCAGGCCGAGGAACGTCTTCGTGCCTTCGGTCTGCCACTTCTCGCTCAGCGAACGTCCGTCACGCCCGACGACCATGTTGAACGTGGACGTGGCCATCCACTGGAATCCGGTCGCGTACACGAGCACGTCGAGCGGGTACTCCACCC
>JADLCO010000056.1 GCA_020847115.1 Pseudomonadales bacterium
GCCGAGATGCGCGAGCCGATCTGCGAGGTCAACATCCTGGTGCCCCAGGAATACCTCGGCAACGTGATCGGCCTGTGCGTCGAGAAGCGTGGCGTGCAGATCGACATGAAATACGTCGGCAGGCAGGTAGCGCTGACCTACGAGCTGCCGATGAGCGAGGTGGTGATGGATTTCTTCGATCGCCTCAAGTCCACCAGTCGCGGCTTTGCGTCCCTGGACTACCATTTCAAACGCTTCGCCCCGGCGTCCTTGGTGCGCCTCGACATCCTGATCAACGGAGATCGGGTCGATGCGCTCGCCGCGATCGTCCATCGCGACCAGGCGCAGAGCAAGGGCCGCCAGCTCACCGAGCGGATGAAGGATCTGATTCCGCGGCAGATGTTCGACGTCGCTATCCAGGCCGCGCTGGGCGGGCACGTCATCGCCCGCACCACGGTCAAGGCGTTGCGCAAGAACGTGACCGCCAAGTGCTATGGCGGCGACATCACGCGTAAGAAAAAGCTGCTCGAAAAACAAAAGGCCGGCAAGCGACGGATGAAGCAGCTGGGCAAGGTGGAGATTCCGCAGGAGGCCTTCCTCGCGGTGCTCAAGACGGACGGATAGGGAGCGGCGATGAATCTGGATTTTCCGCTGATTTTGGTGGTGCTGACTGGCGTCACCGGGGTTGCCTGGCTGCTGGACCGGCTGCTGTTGCGGCGGCGCCGAGCCGCAGGAGAGCGCCCGCCTTGGCTGATCGATGCCGCCGCGCCATTCTTTCCGGTGCTGTTCGTGGTGCTGGTGCTCCGATCTTTCGTCGTGGAGCCCTTTCAGATTCCTTCTGGGTCGATGATCCCGACGCTCGAAGTCGGGGATTTCATCCTGGTCAACAAGTTCGCCTACGGGCTGCGGCTGCCGGTAATAGGTACCAAGGTCGCCGAGGTCGACCAACCCCGGCGCGGTGATGTCATGGTGTTTTTCCCTCCCGACGACAAGCGCTATTTCATCAAGCGGGTGATCGGGTTGCCGGGCGATCAGGTCCGCGTCGCCAACAATGTCGTCTACGTCAACGGACAGAAGATGCCGCAGGAGCAGACCGCGCTCGATTACCTGGAGTTGGAGCCCGGTTTCCAGGTGGCCTGGGAACAGTTGGGCGATACCCGCCACCTGGTCCGCAAGCGCCGCCGGGCGGGTGAATACGGGATGAATTTCTCTACCATGGTGCCGCCTGGACATTATTTCATGATGGGCGACAATCGCGACAACAGCTTCGACAGCCGCGCCTGGGGCGCGGTGCCGGAGCGGAACATCGTCGGCAAAGCGTTTCTGGTGTGGATGCATTGGGACGACTTTTTCAGTTTGCCCAGCTTCGATCGGGTTGGCAGAATCCGGTGAATTCGACAGGAGAAACCGCGATGAACATGCACGGACAGAACGGCCTGACGCTGTTGGGGTTTCTGTTTGCATTGCTGGTGATCGGGCTGTGCCTCACGGTGGCGTTTCGCCTGGGGCCGCTGTACCTCGACAATTACACTGTGGCCCAGTCGTTTGAGGCGCTCGGCGAAAGCGACGTGCGCGCCCTCTCCGATCAAGGCATCCGCCAGGCTCTGTACAAGAATTTCGTCGTCAACAACGTGGATGACATCGATCTGAAGGCGGTCAAAATCGAGCGTAGCGCGGAGAAGATTCTGGTTTCGCTCGACTACGAGCGCCGGGTGGAGCTGCTCGGCAATGTCGACGCCGTGGTCAAGTTCCGCAACCGCTATGACAGCGCCGGCGATTGATGCAGTCCACGGCGGTGGCTGAGCGCGGCGCGGCCGAGGCCGGGTTCGGCGGCTACGCATTTCGCGATCCGGGCTTGCTGCGGTTGGCGTTGACGCACCGCAGCTGCGGCACGCCGAACAACGAGCGGCTCGAATTCCTCGGCGACGCCGTGCTGGGGTTGGTGATGGGTGAACTGCTCTACGATCGGTTCCCGGCGGCGGCCGAGGGCGAGCTGAGCTGGTTGCGGGCACGCTTGGTCAGCGGCGACTGCCTGGCGCAGGTGGCCCTGGCCATGGAAGTCCAGCAACGGGTGCGGCTGGGCAGGGGCGAGCGCCACGACGGCGGTGCGCGGCGCAAGACCATCCTGGCGGGAACGCTGGAAGCGCTCATCGGCGCGATCTGGATCGACGGCGGCCTCGACAGCTGCCGCGCCTGCATCCGGCGCTGGTTTGCGGGGGCCATCGAAGCCACTGTGACGGCGCCGGCCGAGCGCGATGCCAAGACCCGGCTGCAGGAGTATCTCCAGGCGCGCGGCGAACCGCTGCCGGCGTACGAGGTGACCCGCGCCTGGGGGCCGGACCACGCGCGGCGCTTCGAAGTTTCCTGTGTGCTGACGCTGCTCGACCAGCCGGTGACGGCGGCTGCCGACAGCCGCCGCGAGGCGGAAAAGCGTGCCGCGGCCAAGGCATTGGCGCTGCTGGCGCCGGAGGTGGGTACATGAATGCGCAGCATTGCGGGTACGCGGCGATCGTCGGACGGCCCAATGTGGGCAAGTCCACGCTGCTCAACCACCTGCTGGGGCAGAAGCTCAGCATCACCTCGCGTAAACCGCAGACCACGCGCCACAACATCCTGGGCATCAAGACCGAAGGCGACTATCAGATGGTGTTCGTCGATACGCCCGGCATCAACCAGCACCAAGCCGGCGCCATGGGACGCTATCTCAAGCGCACCGCGTTGACCGCGATGCGCGACGTCGATCTGATCCTGTTTGTGGTGGACCGGGACCAGTGGACCAGCGCCGATGCCGCGGTGGCGGTGGAGATCGGCCGGACTAGGGCGCCGGTGGTGGTGGTGCTCAACAAGGTCGACAAGCTCGATGCCGTCGCAGCGCTGCTGCCGCGCATCGCCGCGCTCACCGAGATCTTTCCCGCCGCGGAGTTTCTGCCGGTGTCGGCGCTCAGCGGCAACAACCTCGACCGCCTGGAGGCGGTGATCAAGGCGCACATGCCGGTCGGGCCCTTCTGCTTCGCCGAGGATCAGTACACCGACCGCAGCATGCGCTTTCTGGCCGCCGAGATCGTGCGGGAAAAAATCACCCGGCAACTGGGTGCCGAGCTGCCCTACAGTACCGCCATCGAGATCGAGGAGTTCCGCGACGATGGCGGCATCTGTCACATCGGCGCGTTGATCCTGGTCGAGCGCGAGGGCCAGAAGAAGATCATCATCGGTGACGCCGGGCAGCGCATCAAGAAGATCGGCGAGCAGGCCCGCCACGACATCGAGGCACTGGTGGACAAGCGGGTGATGTTGCGCCTGTGGGTGAAGGTGAAGCGCGGCTGGTCCGATGACGAGCGCGCGCTGCGCAGCCTGGGCTATCGCGACGAGCGGTGACGCCGTGGACCCCCGCGCGGTGAGCGACGAGGTCGGCTACGTCCTGCATCGGCGGCCCTATGGCGAGACCAGTCTGCTGGTGGACCTGTTCGCGCGCGGTGGCGGGCGCCTGCGGCTGGTCGCGCGCGGCGCGCGCCGCAATCGGGTCGGGCAGCCGTTCACCGAATTGGCGGTGGCCTGGAGCGGGCGCGCGCAGCTCAAGACCCTGACGCGCGCCGAACCCATGCCCGGATCCGGCGCGCCGCTCGGCGGGCGCGCGCTGTATCTGGGCCTCTACCTCAACGAACTCCTGCTCCGTCTGCTGCCGGAAGGCGACCCCCACCCGCGGCTCTACGCGCGCTACCGCGACCAGCTCGCCGCGCTCGCCGCGGAGGCCGATGCCGAACCCGTGCTCCGACGCTTCGAGCTGGCGCTGTTGGAGGACTTGGGCTACGGCCTCGGGCTCGAGTGCACTGCCACCGGAGATCCGGTGCGGGCCGAGGCCGATTACCACTACCTCGGCGGCACCGGCGTGATGGCGGCCGGCGCGCTCCCGCCCGGGTGCGGTGAGCCCCTGCGCGGCGCTCATCTGCTCGCCATCGCCGCCGACGACTACCGCGATCCCGGGGTGCGCCGCAGCGCCAAACGGTTGCTGCGCGCGGCCTTGGCGGAACATCTAGGAGCCCGCCCTCTGCGCAGCCGCGAGCTGTTTCGCAATCCGGGCGGGGACCGGGAAACCGGCGCCTGATCCGGGCCGCCGGGACCGATGCCCAGCGGCGGCGCGTCCGGGCGGGAGTAGAATGGCCGCCAACCCGTTGTCGAGGCGCGCGCCCATGGAGTTTCCGACGATCGAATCCTGTGTGGGCAATACGCCCCTGGTGCGCCTCCAGCGCCTCACCGCCGGGCGCAACAACAGCATTCTGGTAAAACTCGAGGGCAACAATCCCGCCGGATCGGTCAAGGACCGCCCGGCGCTCAGCATGATCCGCTGTGCCGAAGCACGGGGCGACATCCGGCCGGGGGATACCCTGATCGAAGCCACCAGCGGCAACACCGGCATCGCGCTGGCCATGGTGGCGGCGGTCAAGGGCTATCGCATGGTGCTGATCATGCCCGATCACATGACCGAGGAGCGCAAGGCCGCGATGGCAGCCTATGGTGCCGAGCTGATCCTCGTGAGCCGGGAGGCGGGCATGGAGGGCGCGCGCGACCTGGCCCTACAGATGCGCGCCGAGGGGCGCGGCATCGTGCTCGACCAGTTCAACAACCCCGACAATCCCCGCGCGCATCGCGAGAGCACCGGCCCCGAGATCTGGCGCCAGACTGCAGGTACCATCACCCATTTCGTCAGTGCCATGGGCACCACCGGCACCATCATGGGCGTCTCCCAGTACCTCAAGAGCGTCGCCCCGGGCATCCAGGTGGTCGGCCTGCAGCCTGCCGAGGGGGCCAGCATCGCCGGCATCCGCCGCTGGCCAGCGGCCTACCTGCCTGGCATCTTCGATGCATCGCTGGTCGATCGGGTGCTCGATATCGAACAGGTCGAGGCCGAGGATACGGCCCGTGATCTGGCGCGGCGCGAAGGCATTTTTTGCGGCGTCTCCTCCGGCGGCGCGGTAGCCGGGGCGCTGCGCCTGGCGCGCGAGCTGAACGATGCGGTGATCGTCACCATCATCACCGATCGCGGCGACCGCTATCTTTCGTCCGGGCTGTTTCGGTCTTCGTGACGCCGCGGCAGCGGCGGAGCTGACGCCATGGTTCAGGTACGTGATCTGCCGACATTGCTGCAGCAGGCGGCACAGGCGCCGGCCGATGGGGTAGGGCGGCTGGCGGCGCGCCACGCCTGGACGCCCCACACGGTGGAGCGGGTGACTGCGGCTGCCGAACTGGTTGCCGGAGCGGCCCCGGAGGCCTTGGCGCCGGGATTCGAGATCACCGAAATCCTGGCCGAACTGTACATGGATGCCGAGGGCCTGGCGGCGGGCATGTGCTATCGCGCGGTGCGGCGCGCGCTGTTGCCGCTGGATGCGGTGCGCGAGCGTCTGGGCGCGGGCGTGGCCAAGCTGATCGACGGCGTGCTGCGCATGGCGATCATCGGGGAGCTGCGCAATACCTCTGGGCAGCGGGTGCTTGGGGTCGAACCGGCGCAGCAGACCGCCAAGCTGCGGGCGATGCTGGTGTCGATGATCGAGGACATGCGCGTCGCCCTGCTCAAGATCGCCGAGCGGACCTGGGCGCTGCACGCGGTGCGCGAGGCGAGCCCGGAGCGCCAGCGGCGGGTGGCGCGGGAGGTGTTCGACATCTATGCCCCGCTCGCCCACCGCCTCGGCATTGGCCATCTCAAGTGGGAGCTGGAGGATCTGGCGTTTCGCTACCTGGAACCCGCGGAATACCGGCGCATCGCGCAGTTGCTCGAAGAAAAGCGCGCCGACCGCCAGCACTACATCGACGAGGTGATCGCGGCCCTGCGGCGCGCGCTGGCCCAGCTCGGCAAGGAGGCCCAGGTCAGCGGCCGGCCCAAGCACATCTACAGCATCTGGAAAAAGATGCAGAGCAAGGGGCTCGGCTTTTCGCAGATCTACGACATCCGCGCGGTGCGGGTGCTGGTGCCGGCGGTCAGCGATTGCTACGCGGTGCTGGGCATCGTCCACAGCCTGTGGCGCAACATTCCCGCGGAATTCGACGACTACATCGCCTCCCCCAAGAGCAATGGCTATCGCTCCTTGCACACCGCGGTGCTCGGGCCCGGCCGCCGCGTGGTCGAGATCCAGATCCGCACCCACGACATGCACGAGGAAGCCGAGTTCGGCCTCTGCTCCCACTGGCGTTACAAGGATAGCGGCAACACGGCGGGCGCCGATTACGAGGAGCGCATCGCCTGGTTGCGACAGGTACTGGAATGGCACGAAGACCTGGGCGGCGCGGGCATCGAGGACTATCTGCGCGTCGATCAGGCGCCCGAGCGCATCTACGTGTTCACGCCCGAAGGCCATGTGGTCGATCTGCCCCGCGATGCGACGCCCCTGGACTTCGCCTACCGGGTGCATACCGAGATCGGCCACCGCTGCCGCGGTGCCAGGGTCAACGGCGTCATCCATCCGCTCAACAAGCCGCTGGAAACGGGCGTGCAGGTCGAGATCATCGCCGGGCGCCATCCGGCCCCCAGCCGCGACTGGCTGGTGCGTTCGCTCGGCTATCTGACCACGGCGCGGGCGCGGGCCAAGGTGCGGCAGTGGTTCCGCGAGCTGGAGCAGGACGAAAACCGCAGCGCCGGCCAGCAGCAGCTGGAGCGGGCGCTGCAACAGCTAGGCTACGCGGATACCGATCTCGATCAGCTCGCCTCGGAGTTCAATCGCCCCCATGCCGATGCCCTGTACGAGGCCATCGGCGCGGGCACGTTGGCGCTGGATCAGGTGGTGCGCCGCGTGCTCGCCGACCGGCAGCGCGATCGCGGCGCGCCGCGCCGCGCGCAACGGCGCAGCGCCCAGCGCTTTGCCGAGTCGGATTTTTATATTTATGGCGTCGGCGACCTGCTGACGCGGACCGCACACTGCTGCCTGCCCGAGCCCGGCGCCGAGATCGCCGGCTACCTGACCCACGGGCGCGGCGTCACCATCCACCGCGCGGACTGTGGCAACCTGCTCCACCTGCGCGCCACCCAGCCGCGTCGGGTGCTGCAAGTCAGCTGGGGAACCAGCCCCACGGCTGCCTACGAAGTGGGCGTGCGCATCAGCGCCTACGACCGCGCCGGACTGCTGCGCGACATCACCGCGGTGCTCGACGAGGCACGGGTGTTCATTCTGTCGCTGTACAGCGGTGAAACTCGGGATGGCATGGCCACGGTCGAGCTGCGCTTCGAGGTGCCGGGCATGGATGCGCTGCGCGACCTGATGGCCCGCCTCGAGCGACTGCCCAACGTGGTCGATGTGCGCCGGATTTCTGATTGAAGCCACGGGAGCAAGAGATGTCCACCACTTGGGGAGTCCCCGAACTGCTCGAACTGATGGCCCGATTGCGCGACCCCGATACCGGCTGCCCCTGGGATCGCCGCCAGGATTTTCGCAGCGTCGCGCCGCACACGCTGGAAGAGGCCTGCGAGGTGATCGACGCCATCGAGCGTGCCGATTACGCCCAGCTGGCCGAGGAACTCGGCGACCTGCTGTTCCAGGTGGTGTTCCACGCGCAATTGGGTCGTGAGCAGGGGCGGTTCGACTTCGATGCCATCGTGTCCGGGCTGGTGGCCAAGCTCCTCGCGCGCCATCCCCATGTGTTTCCGGACGGCACCCTCGACAGCCGGCGCGCACCGGACGCCACGCCGGAGCCGACGGAAATCCGGCGCAACTGGGCGCGCATCAAGCAAGCCGAGCGCGCCGCGCGCGGCGACGACGGCGCCCTGGCGGGAATCCCGCTGGCGTTATCGGCTTTGACGCGCGCTGCCAAGCTGCAACAGCGCGCTGCCGAGTACGGCTTCGACTGGTCGGATCCGGAGCCGATTCCGGACAAGATCCGTGAGGAGCTCGACGAGGTCCGGCAGGCGCGGGCATCCGGCGATGCCGCGCACATTCGCGAGGAAATCGGCGATCTGTTGTTCGCCTGCGTCAATCTCGCGCGCCATCTCGGCGTCGACGGTGAAGCTGCCTTGCGCGCGGCCAACCGCAAATTCGCAATGCGCTTCGACCATATGATCGCTGCACTGGAGGGCGACGTGGAATCCTTCCGATCGCTGTCCGCCACGGCCAAAGAGGCCCTGTGGCAGCGCGTCAAAACGCGCGCTGCCGGAGATGCGAATTGAAGCGACGGATCGCGCAGTCCGTTTTCCGAACGTCGGGTCGGTTTCTCGGTTGAGACCACTGGAGACTCTGTGTAAGGTTGCCCGCCTTGTTGCGCCGCGCACTTGTGGGCTGGCGGGATTGCGGAGAATTTCATCATGCGAATCATCCTGTTGGGTCCGCCCGGGGCGGGCAAAGGCACCCAGGCGGAGTTCCTCCGCGCCCACCTCGGCATTCCCCAGATTTCCACCGGCGACATGCTGCGGGCTGCGGTCAGCGCCGGCACCGAACTCGGCCTGATGGCGAAGGACATCATGGCCGCAGGCGGTCTGGTGTCCGACGATCTGATCATCGCCCTGGTCAAGGAGCGCATCGCTGCGCCCGACTGCAAGGACGGCTTTCTGTTCGATGGCTTTCCGCGCACCATTCCTCAGGCCCAGGCCGTGGCGAACGCGAACATCGACATCGATCGGGTGATCGAAATTCACGTGCCCGACGAAACCATCGTGCAGCGCCTGGCGGGGCGCCGGGTTCACCAGGCATCGGGCCGCGTGTATCACCTCGAGCACAACCCGCCGCGCAGCCCGGGGGTCGATGATCTCACCGGAGAGCCGCTGGTGCAGCGCCCCGACGACCGCGAGGAAACCGTCCGCAACCGGCTGCGCGTCTACCACGAGCAGACCGAGCCCCTGGTGGCCTTTTATCAGGATTACGTCCAGAGCCACCCTCAGGGGCCCACCCGCTACCGGCGTGTCGATGGCGTAGGCAGTCTCGAAGAAGTACAGGCGCGGTTGTTGGCTGCACTGCAGTAGCGCCACGACCTGGGAGCGAAGCTGGTGTCGGGTGCGAGGGACGCCGGCGCATTGCTGGTCAATCTGGGTTCTCCCCAGACCCCAACTCGCAAGGGCGTGGCGCAGTTCCTGCGTCCGTTTCTCCTCGATCGCCGGGTGGTCGAATTGCCACGACTGCTGTGGTGGCCTCTGCTCCAGGGCGTCATCATTCCGCTGCGTGCGGGGCGGGTGGCGCGCGCCTATCAGGGTATCTGGCAGGAAGGTGGCTCCCCGCTGCGCTGCTACACCGAGCGGTTGGCGGCCCGCGTGCAGGAACAGGCCACGGCGCTGGGGCAGTCGCTGCGGGTGCGCTGGGCGGTGACCTATGGTGAGCCGGGGATCGCCGGCGAACTAGAACGCTTGCAGGGCGAAGGCATCGAAACCATCGTCGTCGTGCCGCTCTTTCCGCAATATTCCGCCACCACCACCGGTGCCGTTTACGATCAACTCGCCGTGTTCGTGAAGGGGCAGCGAAACATTCCCGACCTGCGCGTGGTCAAGCGCTACGCAAATCTGCCGGAGTACATCGCTGCATTGGCTGACAGCGTGCGCGCGCATTGGCAGACGCAGGGCCGTGGCGAACGCCTGCTGATGTCGTTTCACGGCATTCCGCAGCGCTGCGCGGATCGCGGCGATCCCTATCCCAACGACTGCGCAACCACCGCGCGGCTGCTCGCCGAAACACTGCAACTTGCGCCGCGAGACTGGCTGCTGGCCTATCAATCGCGATTCGGCCGCCAGCAGTGGCTGCTGCCTGATACGGAGTCGGTTCTGGCGCAGTGGGCGCGGTCCGGCGTGGGTTCGGTCGATGTGATCTGTCCGGCATTCGCCACCGATTGCCTGGAGACGCTGGAGGAAATCGGCGCACAAAACGCCGAACGATTTTGTGCGCAGGGAGGTCGCGCATTGCGTTTGATTCCCTGCCTCAACGACAGTCGCGAGCATGCCCGTGCGCTGCACGCACTGATCCACAGAAATCTGTAATCGACCGTTTCCGGATTGCCCGAAAAATTCCTGCCGGACATTGGCAGCGGTTTATGGACACCAAAAGATCGCTTCTATAGAATCTGACGCTCCGCACCATAACAAGCAACAATGCTGTCTGCACTTTTCGAGGAGTCGTCGAATGACCGATACCAAAGTTGATGGCAAAGCAAAACTCAAACAGGTCGAAGCGGAGCTCGTGGCCGCGCGCAAGGCGGTAACGCAACAATCAGCCAAGCTGGCCAAAGCGCGCACGCAGATCAAGGCGGTGCGCGGCAAGGCGGCGCAGCTCGGCACCAAGGCCGGGCAGGCGGCGCTGTTGAAGGCCCGGGAAGCCGTACGCAGCGAGGCAGCGGCGCTCGAACAACTTCGCGGCCGCGTGCGCCAGGCCGTGACCGAACGCAAGGCCGTCAAGCTGCTGGTGGCGCGGGAGCGCGTAGAGCAAGCCGCCCAGGCGCGCGTCGATAAAGTGAGGAAGACCATCGAAACCCGCCTGCAGCGGGATTTGGCCGCAGCGCTCGGAAAATTCGAAAAGCGGTGGAAGAAGCGGCGCGCCGCTGCAGATCAGCGCAAACTCAAGAGTTCGCAGGCCAAGGCGGAGCAGCGCGTCAGGGTAGCGGATAAGAAATTGCAGACGACGGTGAAGGCCCTGGAAAAACGCGGCTTGTTGTCGGCCACCTTGGCCGATGCCGTCAATGTGGTGAAATCCGCTGCCAGGACCACGCGGCGCAAGGCTGTGGCAGCGAACTCCGTCGCGAAAGCCGCCACCGCCAAACGCGCAGCCCCGGCAGCGCGCGCCAAAGCGGCCAAGGCTCCCAAGACCCCGCGCAGAGCGGCGGCCGCGGCCGGTACCGACGCGGCCTGAGCCCGGCGCCGGTTGCGGTCAGCGTCGTGGTTGCGGCCGCGGCGTAGCGGTACCGGAGGGCAGCCGAATCAATGCGGCTGCCCGCCCGCTGAACCGGCGCCCGGGTCGCGGAACGACGCGCCGCGGCGCCGGCGAGAGGCCCCCTCATGGCACTGCTGCTTGCAATCGAAGCGTCCGGCGATCTGTGCTCGGTGGCGATCGGCGACGGCAAAGGCGCGGTCGCCGAGGCCACGTCGGCTCGCATTCGGGGCCACAACGAATTCCTGCTGCCTGCGATCGATGAGCTGCTGAGTGCGGGCGGCTACTGCCTGGGTCAGCTCGACGGCATCGCCGTCGGCGCGGGCCCGGGCTCCTTCACCGGACTGCGGCTAGGTATTGGCGTTGCCCAAGGGTTGGCGCTCGGTGCGGATCTGGGCGTCATTCCGGTATCGTCGCTGGCAGCGCTGGCCCAGGCTGGCGTGCGCGACGGCGAGCTGGCTGCAGGCGAGCTGGCCCTGCCCGCGGTGGACGCGCGCATGGGTCAGCTGTATTGGGGCTGCTATGAGCTGGTCGCCGAGCTCGCGGTCGCCGTTGCCTCAGACCGGCTGGACCCGCCGCAGGCCCTGGCGGCCGCGTTGGGGCCGCTGCGCCAGCGCACGCTGGTGGGGCTGGGTGGCGGCTGGGCTTTGGGCGCGCAGCCGGGGCTGGAGCTGGTCCGCTGCCGCGGCCAAGTGACGGCGCGGGCTGTAGATGTACTGCGACTCGCGCAGCGGGAGGCCCGCACCGGCGGGGTGCTGGCACCGGAGCGACTGGAGCCGCGATACCTGCGCGGCAGCGAGCATTGGCGACAGTCGCGGAGCGCGGGGGCAACGGCTGGAGCGGGCGCATGAACGGGGAGCATTCGGGGTGATCATCAAGGTGGCATTCATCGGGCTCGGCGTGATGGGCTTTCCCATGGCCGGCCACCTGAGCCGCGCCGGGCTGGAGGTGGCGGTATTCAACCGCACCACTGCGCGGGCCGGCGACTGGGCCCGCGAATTCCGCGGGCGGGTGGCGTCGAGTCCGGCCGACGCCGCGGCCGGCGCCGAACTGGTGCTGGCCTGCGTCGGCCGCGACGCCGACGTGCGGGAAATCGCGATCGGCAGGGACGGGGCGCTGCCGGCCATGGCGGCAGGGGCGATCTTCGTCGATCACACCACCGCCTCGGCTGAGCTCGCGCGTGAACTCGATGCCCGCTGCCGCGAGCTCGGCATCGGTTTCGTCGATGCGCCGGTGAGCGGCGGCGAGCAGGGCGCCCGCAATGGTCGGCTGACGGTGATGTGCGGCGGCGAGGCCGCGACCTTCCGGCGCGCCGAGCCGGTGCTCGCGCACTACGCCCGGGCCGTGCGCCTGCTCGGTCCCGCGGGCAGCGGCCAGTTGTGCAAGATGGTCAACCAGATCTGCATCGCCGGGATCGTGCAGGGGCTCGCCGAAGGCATTCACTTTGCGCTGCGCGCCGGGCTCGATGCCGCCGCGGTGATCGAGGTGATCGCCCAGGGTGCGGCCCAGTCCTGGCAGATGGAAAACCGCCACGCCACCATGATCCGCGGCGAGTACCGCCACGGTTTTGCCGTCGACTGGATGCGCAAGGACCTCGAGATCCTGCTCGCCGAGGCGCGCCGCAACGGCGCCCGGCTGCCGGTCGCCGCGCTGGTCGACCAGTTCTATGCCGACATCCAGGCCGCCGGTGGCGGCCGCTGGGATACCTCCAGCCTGCTCACGCGACTGGAGCCGCAGCGCGGCGAGCCGGAGTCCCGCTGATGGCCGGGGAATCGCCGATGGCCAACGAGGAGTTCAACGACGGGCTGCTGGATTTCCTGGCGCGCTCGCCGACGCCCTTTCACGCTACGGCAAACCTCGCCGCGCTGCTCGCCGCCGCCGGTTTCGCAGCCCTCGACGAAATCGCGGACTGGGCACTGCAACCGGGTGGCCGCTACTACGTGGTGCGCAACGGCGCCTCGATCATCGCCTTCGCGATGGGTACTGATCCGCTGCATCGCAACGGCATCCGCATGCTGGGTGCGCACACCGACAGCCCCTGCCTGATGGTGCGGCCCAATCCCGAGCGCAACCGCCGCGGCTATTTCCAGCTCGGCGTCGAAGTCTATGGCGGCGTACTGCTCAATCCCTGGTTCGACCGCGACCTGTCCCTCGCCGGGCGGGTGGTGGTGCGCGCCGCCGACGGGTCGCTGGCCGCCCGCCTGGTGGATCTGCGCCGGCCGGTGGCGGTGATTCCCAGCCTCGCCATTCACCTCGACCGCGACGTCAACCGCCAGCGCAGCATCAATGCCGAGACCGACATCCAGCCGCTGCTGGGGCAGATTGCCGGCGAGGGTCAGGGCGATCTGCGCGCCCTGCTGGCGGCGGAGATCGGCGGCGGCGAGGTGCTGGACTACGAACTCTGCCTGTACGACACCCAGGCCCCGGCGCTGGTGGGCCTCGGCGGCGAGTTCATCGCCGCGGCGCGGCTCGACAACCTGCTCAGCTGTTACGCCGGCGTCCAGGCGCTGATCGGTGCGGCCGGCGGGCAGACCCGGCTGGTGGTGTGCAGCGACCACGAGGAAGTCGGCAGCGGCTCGGCCAGCGGCGCCCAGGGCCCGTTTCTGGAATCGGTGCTGACGCGGCTGATCCCCGACGCTGCCGCGCGCACGCGCGTGCTGGCCGCGTCCCTGCTGCTGTCCGCCGACAACGCCCATGGCATTCACCCCAACTTTCCGGCCAAGCACGACGACAACCACGGCCCGCTGCTCAACCGCGGGCCGGTGCTCAAGGTCAACCATGGCCAGCGCTACGCCACCAACAGCCTCACCGCCGCCCGGGTGCGCGATTGGGCGCGTGCCGCCGGGGTGCCGCTGCAGAGTTTCGTGGCGCGCAACGACATGGGCTGCGGCAGCACCATCGGGCCGCTCACCGCGACCCGGCTCGGCGTGCCCACCCTGGATCTGGGCGTGCCCACCTTCGCCATGCATTCGATCCGCGAGCTGGCCGGGACCGCCGATGCGGCATCGCTGTTCACCCTGGCGCGCTGCTGCTTCGAGCACCAGGGGCCGCTGGCGGTGAGGTGACCCGGCGCCCGCGCAGGCTCAGTGCTGGCCGAGCCGGCCCAGGGCCGCGGCCAGCGCCACTTCCACCGTCAGCACCCGCGCACCCAGCGACACTGGCCTGAAGCCCCGCGCGGTCAGGCTCTGCACCTCGTAGGGGATGAAGCCGCCTTCCGGGCCGATTGCCAGCAGCGAGGGGCCGCCGGTACCGGCCAGGGGCTGGGGCGCCCCGGGATGGGCGAGCAGGCGCGCCCGCGTCCCGGCCACGGCCTCCAGCTCGTCCTCGACGAAGGGTTTGAAGCGTCGGTGCAGGGAGATTCGTGGCAGCCGGGTGTCCCGCGCCTGTTCGAGGGCGAGCAACAGGGCTTCGCGCAGCCGCTGCGGCGCCAGCAGCGGCGTCTGCCAGTAGCTCTTGTCCACCCGCCAGCTGTGGAGCAGATGGATTTCCTTCACCCCGAGGAGGGTCGCTGCGCGCAGACAGCGGAGCAGGACTTTGGGCCGGGGCAGCGCCAGCAGTAGGGCTACCGATAGCGGCTCCGGCGGCGGCGTGTCGAGGACCACGGAAAATTCCGCCGTCTGGTCGTCGCGGTGGAGCAGGGTCGCCGTGCCCAGTGCGCCCCCCAGCAGGCCAGCGCGCAGCGTGTCGCCGGGCCGGGGCTGCAGGGTCTGCTGCAGATGGGTGAGGCGCCGGCCGGCGATCCGTACCCGTCCCGGGGCGATGAAATCCGGCGAGTCGAGCAGCAGCAGGTTCACCTACCGGCATCCCGGGATCGGTCGAAGGCTGCTCGACATTTGGCGAAGCGGGGTCGGGGCGGTCACTGTCGGGGTTTCCAGCGGTGGCAGTCTGTCGGCGCGAGGCCGGCGACGAGGCGCCAGCAAAAAGGGGTGGCGGTTCTGCCGCCACCCCTCCGGGGTTCGAGGGCCGACGCGGGCGTCGTCAGGCGGCGTTGCCCACATACTCCCATTTTTTCAGTACCGGCAGCGCCTGTTCGGCGAACAGCGACATGCTGTCGCGGGCATAGTCGTAGTCCATGCCGGCATAGGTGAAAAAGCAGTTCAGCTCGATCGGCCCGACGATGTCCTCGATCGCCCGCAGCTTCTCGAGGCACTGGTCCGGCGTGCCGTAGATCTGCTGCTCGACGTACTGCTCGGTCACGCGCTGGGCATTCTCGCGCATCGCCACCGCCGAGCGGCCGTAGTGCTCGTAGCCCTTGATGCTGTCGAAGTGCTCGCCCTTCATTTCGTAGTGGTTCATGGCCGACTCCCAGTAGTCCGCCATGTACTTGTACGCCATGTCCCTGGCGCGGCCTGGGTCCTTGTCGCAGATCGTGAAGATGTTGGCCGAGGTTGGCGGTGCCGGACGGTGATGCGTTTTCGCGAACAGTTCGCGGTAGAGCTTGATGTCCTTGGCTCGCTGCTTCCAGGGACCGACCGCGAACGTCATCATGGCTCCGCCGAGGCGGGCGGCGTGGGGCACGGTGTCCGGCGACATCGACACGATGTAGGTGCGGTCCTTGAAGCTCCTGAACGGCGCCGGACGGATCGCGACGCGGATCTGCTGGAAGAACTCGCCGTCGTGGGCGTCCATGAAGCCGGTCTCGATGGCGTTCAGGATCATCGGCGCCGATTCGTTGAAGCGGTCGCGCGAGCTGTCCATCGCGATGCCGAAGCCGTCGTATTCAACCCGCCCGAGGCCGCGCCCGAGGCCGACGATCACGCGGCCGTTCGACAGGTTGTCGAGCATGCAGATATCAGTCGCGACGCGCAGCGGATCCTTGTGCCAGGGTAGGATCAGCGCCGCGGTGCCGAGCTTGATGGCCTTGGTCCGGCCCGCCATGTAGGTCAGGAACTGCAGCGGGTTTGGGCACATCGTGTAGTTGGTGAAGTGGTGCTCGACGCCCC
>JADLCO010000057.1 GCA_020847115.1 Pseudomonadales bacterium
ACCGCCGAAAAGTCCAGCTCGGCCGCATCGAGCGCGCCGGCTTCGGGTTCATCGGCGTCGGAGTCGCGATCGCGTCCGTTCATCAGGCGGCCAGTGTCTGGGCATCCAGCTTGCTGTGGCGGGTGTCGTAGCCGCGATCGCGATAGAAGCGAAAGCGCTCGCGCATCTGCGCCCGGTGCCCGGGGTCGTCGCCGTGGACGAACTCCGCCAGGCGCTCGAAGCGGCTGAACCAGCCCGGCGCCACCGGTGCCAGATTGATCAGCAGGCCGTGGTGGTGGCCGGGATCGCCGCCGCCCAGCGTGATCGGGCAGCGCGGGTTCGGAACCTGGCCGTGGGGCAGAAAACTGCTCGCGGGCTGCGCCCAGAGCAGCAGGTCGAGTCGCTCCAGCGCGGCGGGGTCCGCACAATGCACCAGGGTGTCCAATCCCTGTGCGTGGGCCTTGGCGGCGAGCCGGCAGGACAGCGCCAGCGCCGCCTCCAAGCCGCCGTCGAATTCGTAGAAGTGAACCCGGGTCACGCCTTGGCGTCCACGCCGAGCCGGCCGAGCAGATATTCCATCAACAGCGGCACCGGGCGGCCGGTGGCGCCCTTGGGGCTCGAATTCCAGGCAGTGCCAGCGATATCCAGATGCGCCCAGGTGTAGTCCTTGGCAAAGCGCGCCAGGAAGCAGGCCGCGGTGACACTGCCGGCCTCGGGACCACCGACATTGGCCAGATCGGCGAAGTTGCTCTTGAGCTGTTCGTCGTACTCCTTCCACAGCGGCAGCCGCCAGGCGCGGTCGGCGGCCTGGGTGCCGGCGGCGAGCAGCGCCTCGGCCAGGGCATCGTCGTTGCTGAACAGGCCGGTGGCCTGCTTGCCCAAGGCCACCACGCAGGCCCCGGTGAGGGTGGCTATGTCGATCACCACCGCCGGCTTGTAGCGCGCCGCGTAGGTGAGGGTGTCGCACAGGATCAGTCGACCCTCGGCATCGGTGTTGAGGATCTCGATGGTCTTGCCGGACATCGAAGTCACCACGTCGCCGGGTTTGGTGGCCGTGCCGCTGGGCAGGTTCTCGACTGCCGGGATCAGGCCCACCACCGAGATCGGCAGTTGTGCTGCGGCCACCGCCTCCATGACACCAAGGACACTGGCGGCGCCGCACATGTCGTACTTCATTTCATCCATCTTGGCGCCGGGCTTGAGGCTGATGCCGCCGGAATCGAAGGTCACGCCCTTGCCCACCAGCACCACCGGCGCCTGGCGCGCCGCGCCGCCGCGATATTCGAGGGCGATCAGGCAGGCCGGCTGCTCGGTGCCGGCGGTCACCGACAGCAGCGCGCCCATTTTCAGTTGCTTGAGGCGCGGTTCGCCGAGCACCTGGACCCTGATCTGGGGATGCGCTTTGGCCAGGGCGCGGGCGTGGTCGGCGAGGTGGCTAGGCGTGCAGACGTTGCCCGGCAGATCGCCGAGTCGCCGGGCGCTGTTCATGGCTGCGCCGATGATGCGGCCGAGGTCGAGGCCCTTGGCGCAGGCATTTACCTGCGCGCGCTCCACCAGCAGATGCAGTTGGCGCAATTGGTGGGTATTGCCGTTATCGGCGGCGCGGTAGCGGTAGGCGGCGGTCGCGAAGCTGCGAGCAACGAGCCGCGCGACTGGCGCTGGCGATTGATCTCCGAGCAATTCCTCGGCGACCAGCGCCGCAGCCTTGGCTGGGGTGGCGAGCGTGGCGCGCGCCGCGGCTGCGAGCAGGTTGGCGCGTTCCTGGGCACCCAGGGGTTCGCTGCCCGCACCGACCAGCAGCAGGCGATTGGCGGCGAGGCCCGGCGGCTGGTGCACCAGCAGCGTGGCGCCGGCCTTGGCGCTGAAGTCGCCGCTCTTGCGCAGCTGCTCGATGCGCCCGCCGCTGGCCGCGTCCAAGGCCGCGGCGGCGCCGGCCAGCGGCTTGCCGGCGACTACGGGAAGGATCAGGCAGTCTGTCGTGCAACTCGCCGGCGCGCCGGCGCTGGCGCTGAATTTCAGGTCGTGGTCTGGCACGGGAACTCCAGAGACAGGGGCGGGTGAATACCGGATAATCCGTCTCTCAGTGTAAGCCAAGCCCCCGCGACCACCAACCGAGCCGCCACTGCCGTGATCATCTTTCGTTACCTTGCGCGGGATCTGCTGGCGACCACCGCAGCGGTCGCCACCGTGCTGCTCGCGGTGGTGATGAGCGGGCGCTTCGTGCAGTACCTGGGCGATGCCGCGGAAGGCAAGATCGACCCCGACGTGGTGTTCGCCATCATGGGCTACCGGATGCCCGGCTTCCTCGAACTCATCCTGCCGCTGGCCTTTTTCCTCGGCGTGCTGCTCGCCTACGGGCGCCTGTATCAGGACAACGAAATGACGGTGCTGCACGCCTGCGGCGTCAGCCGCGCGCGCATCACCCTGTACACGCTCGCGGTCGCGGCGCTGATCGGCGGGTGCGTCGCCGGGCTCAGCCTGTGGCTGGCGCCCAAGGGCATGGCGCGCGCCGAAGCCGTGGTCGATGCCCAGAAGAACCGCGGCGAATTCGACCTGATGGACGCCGGCCGCTTCTATCCGCTGCGCGGCGGTCGCGGCGTCAGCTACGCCGGCCAGCTGAATCCCGAGGGTTTGATGAAGGACGTGTTCCTGGTCGAGTCCGGCGCCGACAGCCAGGGCGAACCGCGGATGACCATCGTGGTGGCCGCGGAGGGCGCGCCGCAGCGCTCCGCGCAGGGCAAGGCGGTGTATCTGGTACTGCGCGACGGCTATCGCTACCAGGGCGTGCCGGGTCGGGCCGACTTCGAGATCACCCAGTTCGAGGAATACGGCCAGCGCATTCCGGAGCCGGCGCGCCGCGACCGGCCGGGCTGGTCGGAATCCCTGCCCACCGGGGTGTTGCGCCGGTCCACCGATCCCGCACATATCGCTGCCCTGCAGTGGCGCTATTCCACGGTGCTGCTGGTGCCCATCGTCACGCTGCTGGCGTTGCCGCTCGCCCGCACCAGCCCGCGTGAGGGGCGCTTCGCGCACATCCTCCCCGCAATGGTCCTGTATGTGCTCTATCTGATCAGCCTCAACGCTGCGCGCGGCGCCATCGAGGATGGCGATCTGGAGCCGCTGCCGGGGCTGTGGGCGATCCATGTGCTGTTCCTGGTGCTGGGCGGGGTGCTGATGCAGTGGTGGACGGGCTGGCGGCCGCGCCGCCTGTGGGTGGTCGCCTGATGCGCCAGCTGTCGCGCTATACCGGGCGGGTCGTGCTGGGCGCGATCCTGTTGGTGCTGCTGGTGATCCTGGCGCTCAACGTGATCGGCGCCATTGCCGATGGCCTCGGCGATCTGCGCAACGACTACGACTTTCCCGAACTGCTCCTCTACATCGCGGCGACCCTGCCGAAACGGGCCTATGAGAGCCTGCCCTTCGCGGTGCTGATCGGCGCCATGCTTGGCCTGGGCACGCTGGCGGGCAACAGTGAGCTGGTGGTGATGCGTGCCGCGGGAGTGTCGCTGCTGCGCATCGCCGGCTTTGCAGCGCGGCCGGTGCTGCTGGTGATCCTTGGCGGAGCCCTGCTCGGCGAATATCTGGTGCCGCCGGCCGGTCAGTGGGCGGAGAGCCGTCGCATGGCGCTGCGCGGCGAGCAGGAGAGCTTCTCCGCGCGCAGCGGCATATGGAATCGCGAGGGCGATGAATACATGCACTTCAACGCCGTCTATCCCGGCGGCAAGCTGTCCGGGGTGGCCCGCTACCGCTTCGACGGTCAGCGCCGGCTGCGCGAGGCCAGCTTTGCGGCGCGGGCCCGGTTCGAGGGCGATCACTGGGTCGAGGAGGAGGGCGTCATCACCCGACTCGGGGACGACGCCATCACCACCGATAGCTTCCAGAGCCGGCGCTGGGATACCGGGCTCGCTCCCGAGCTGGTGACCCTAACCCTGATGCCACCCGAATCCCTGCCAGTGCGTGAACTGCGCAGTTACGCCGCCTATCTGGAGAGCGAGGGGTTGCGCGCCGGAGACTACTGGCTGGCGTTCTGGAACAAGGTGTTGCAACCGGCGGTGATCTTCAGCCTGCTGCTGATCGCGGTGTCCTTCGTGTTCGGCCCGCTGCGCGAGTCCACGACCGGATTTCGGGTGTTTTCCGGGGTGCTGGTCGGGGTAGTGTTCCAGATGAGCCTGAATCTACTCGGGCCGTCCAGCCTGGTGTTCGGCTTTTCGCCCTTCTGGGCGGTGGCGACGCCGGTGCTGATCTGCCTGACGGTGGGGCTCTTGCTGTTGCGACGTGCCGCCTGACGCACGCGGTCAACGCTTGCGCGGCAGCACCACCACCCGGGTGCCGCTCCAGCGATCGTGCAGGCAGTCGCCAGACCGGCTCCACAGGCACCAGAGGTAGCCGATCACCGAGGCCAGCGCGAGCGGCGCCAGCAGACAGCGCAGCCAGGCCTGGCGCAGGGTCGGCGGGCTGCCGTCGGGCTGTTGCAGGCGCAGCCGCCAGGTCTTCATGCCCAGCGTCTGGCCGGAGCGCCGCCAGCACCAGAGGTAGTAGAGCGCCAGCCAGGCCCACAGGCCCAGATAGAAGAGCGCCGTCCACAAGCCGCCGATGCCGCCCCAGTGCAGCACCGGTGCCTCGCTGGCGCCGAACAGCTGGACTTCGACCGTGAGGATCAGAGCCCCATAGGCAAAGGCCATGGCGAGCAGCAGCAGGCCGTCGTAGACCAGTGCAACCAGCCGTCGCCCCAGACCGGCCACCGGCAGCGCGGCATGGTATCTGGGCGTGGGTTCGGCGGTGGTCGGGGAATCCGCGGACAAGGGAGTGGCCTGGCGGCAGGGGGCGCCATGATACTCCGGGGCCGCCGCCCGCAGGTGGCTGGAGATGCGATGCCATTTATGGCGCAATACCGCGCCGACGCGTCACCGGTGTCCTGCGCTGATCGGGGGAGAAGGGATGAATTCGCTGCTGGTCTGGTCCTGGGTGTTCCTGGTGCTCTATATCGGGCTGATGCTCGGGATGGGGTATCTGGGCATGCGCCGCGTGGTGGGCAGCGACGATTTCTCCACCGCCCGCGGCGGCTACGGCGTGATCTTCCTGGCCCTGGCGATGACCGCGACCACCGCCTCCGGTGCCACCTTCCTGGGCATTCCCGGGCTGGGCTACCTGTATGGCTTGCCGGCGCTGAGCTACGCGCTGCTGTATCCGTTCGCCGTGTATCTGGGCGTCTGGCTGTGCTTTCGCCAGGTGCAGCGCACCGGCAACCGCTTCGGCAACCGCTCGATCCCGGAATTCATCGGCGACCGCTACCGCTCCGAAGCGCTGCGAGTGGTGGTGGCGCTGTTTTCCATCGTGCTGTTGTTCTACCTGGCCGCGCAGCTGCTCGCCGGATTGGTGATGTTCCAGCAGCTACTGGGGCTCGAGCCGGCTACTGCGCTCGCGGTCACCGTGGGAGTGTTGCTGATCTACGTGGTGCTGGGCGGGGCGCACGCCGACATTCTCACCGATGGCGTGCAGGGTGCGGTGATGCTGGTGCTGGCCGCGGTGATCGTCTTCCTGTTCTGGTCTGGCGCCGGCCTCGATGGCGGGTTGACGGCGGTGCTGGAGCGGCTGCGCAGCCAGGATCCGCAGCTGGTCGGCGCCTTCCACAGCGGCACGCCGCTGTTCGACTCCTGGTGGGATTACAGCGCCATCTTCCTTTCCCATCTCACCCTCGGCCTGCTGCCCCATATCGGCAACAAGATCTGGGCCTTGCGGGAAGATCGCAGCCGCGGCGGTTTCCTGGGTCTGTGCCTGGCGCTTGGTGTGCTCCTGGGAGCCATGGTGTTCGGTGGCGTGCTGGCGCGGGCGGTGCTGGGGGACCAGCTGCTGGGTGAGGGCGGCGATCCCAATCAGGCCATCCCGGCACTGCTGATCGACGTGTTTCCGCCCTGGCTCGCGGCGCTGTTCGGCGCCGGCATCCTGGCCGCGATCATGTCGACGGCCGATGGCCTGGTGATCTCCACCTCCCAGGTGTTCGCCAACGATATCTATCGGCGCTCGTTGGCCAAGATGCTGCATCCCCACGCCAGTGCCGAGCAGATCGACCACAATGTCCTGCGCATCAGCCGCTGGGGTGTGGCCGTGGTGATGGCCGCTGCGGCCTGGCTGGCCTGGGAATCCATCGGCGCCAACATTGCACTGATGGTCTGGGCCGGTCTCGGCGGCCTGATGGCGGCGCTGGTGGGGCCGGTGATCCTCGGCGTGTTCTGGCGCGGCGTCACCGCGAGCGGTGCGCTCTGGGGCTTCGTCGCCGGCGCGCTGGGCTTCCTCGCCCTGCAGAACGCCTGGCTGCCGGCTGGCGCGATGGATGGCAGCCTGGTGGAGCGGGCACTGTTCTGGCTCGCCAGCCAGGCCGGCAATCCGTTTGCCTGCACGACCCTCGCCGAGGCGCTCTGCCTGGCGGTGACCTGGGGAGTGTCGCTGGTCAGCCAGGCGCTGCCCGCCGAGCACCTCGACGAGATCTTTGGCGATATTCCCGCACGGAGCTGAACCGATGCAGCACTGGCTGTTCAAGACCGAACCCGAGACCTACAGCATCGCCGATCTCGAACGCGAGGGGCGCTGCGGCTGGGAAGGTATCCGCAACTACCAGGCGCGCAACCGGCTGCGCGACGAGGTCGCGGTGGGCGATCCGGTGCTGATCTACCACTCCAACTGCGCTGAACCCGCGGTCGTCGGACTCGGGGAGATCTGCGGTGCGGCGCGGCCCGATCCTTTTCAGTTCGATCCGGACTCCAAATACCACGACCCCAAATCGACTCCCGAGCAGCCCCGCTGGGTGCTGGTGGACGTCGCCTATCGGGAGACCTTCGCCAAGCCCCTGACCCTCAGGGAGATCAAGGCCGACCCCCTGTTCGCCGATATGGAGCTGGTGAGCCGCAGCCGGCTCTCCATTCAAAAAGTGGCGCCGGAACAGTTCGACGCCATCGTCCGCCAGTGCCGGGGCTGACCGATGCGCTGAGCGCCGGCTATGCTCTGTGCCATTCGAGGTCAATGGCGGAGATTCCAATCATGAGCGATCAGGAATACCAACCCCCCCAAATCTGGCGCTGGGAGAAGGAGAGCGGTGGCCGCTTCGCCGCCATCAACCGCCCCACCGCGGGCGCCACCCACGAGCGCGAGCTGCCAGTGGGCTGCCATCCGCACCAGCTCTATTCACTGGCCACGCCCAACGGGGTCAAGGTCACGGTGCTGTTCGAGGAGCTGCTGGAGCTGGGCATCGGGGCCGCCGAGTACGATGCGTGGTCGATCGACATCATGGCGGGAGAGCAGTTTTCCTCGGGTTTCGTCGCGATCAACCCCAACTCCAAGATTCCGGCGCTGCTCGATCGCAGCACCGCGCCGCCTACCCGGGTGTTCGAGTCCGGTGCCATCCTGGTCTATCTGGCGGAAAAATTCGGTGCCTTCCTGCCCAACGGCGGTGCCGCGCGCGCCGAGTGCCTGTCCTGGCTGTTCTGGCAGATGGGTGCCACGCCCTTTCTCGGCGGCGGCTTCGGACATTTCTACGCCTATGCGCCCACCAAGCAGCAATACCCCATCGACCGCTACACCATGGAGGTGAAGCGCCAGCTCGATGTGCTCGACCAGCGGCTGGCGGAATGCCGCTTCCTGACCGGCGACACCTACAGCATCGCCGACATGGCGGTCTGGCCCTGGTACGGCGGCCTGCTGCTGGACAACCTCTACAATGCCGCCGAGTTTTTGCAGGTGGACGAATATCGCCACCTGCGGCGCTGGGCCGAAGAGATCGCCGCGCGCCCCGCGGTACGGCGCGGGGTCCGCGTCAACCGAACCTGGGGACCGGAAGCCGAGCGCCTGCCCGAGCGCCACGGGCCGGAGGATTTCGGTGTCTGAGTGCGGTGGATTTCGTCACCTCGCCCGGCGTAATCTGGACCCATCGCCGAGCCGGCATTCGCGGAGCACTCCATGGCCAAGATCTTTGCCACCATCGATGAAGAACTGACGCGCTGGATCGCGCGGCAAAAGCTGTTCTTCGTTGCCACCGCGCCGCTCAGCGACGAAGGCCTGATCAACTGTTCGCCCAAGGGCGGCGACTCGTTTCGCGTGCTGGGTGGCACCGAGGTCGCCTACCAGGATTTCACCGGCAGCGGCGTCGAGACCATCGCCCACCTGCGCGAGAACGGCCGCATCGTCATCATGTTCTGTGCCTTCGAGGGCGCGCCGAAAATCCTGCGCCTGCACGGTCGGGGCACCGTGGTCACCGCAGCCGACGACGGCTATGCGGAGCTGATCGCCAAATTTCCGGCCAATCCCGGCACCCGGGCGATCATCCATGTCGACGTCGAGCGCATCGCCGACTCCTGCGGTTACGCGGTCCCGGTGTACGAATTCAAGGCACCTCGGGACATCCTCGACCAGTGGGCGGCGGACAAGGGCGCGGAGGGGGTCCAGGCCTATCAGCGCGCCAACAACCGCCGTAGCATCGACGGCCTGCCGGGACTGGATGCCGACGCGTGACGGCGCCTGCGGCCGGTCCCTGCGCCTTTGCGCCCCGGCACTTTCCCGCCCAGTGTTCTGTAAACTCGTCAACTCAGGCTCGTTGACCCGTCCATGACCGCAGCACCCCGCCGCCGCTCTCGCCGCTTCGCGCTTGTCGCCGGGGCCGCGTTGTTGCTGCTGCTGTCGGCCGGTCAGATTGCAGCGGTGCTGCACGATGCCGACCACCCGTTTCACGTCCACCAATCCCTCTGCGATGTTTTTCTGGGCGCTCAGCTCCAGGCGCCTGGCGTCGCCGCCCTTCCCACGGTGGCGCTGCCCGTAGTGGCGCAAGCCACCCGTGAGGAATTTTCGCGGCCGGTGTTTGCGCGCCGGCTCCACACGCCGCAGCAGCCCCGCGCGCCACCCGCACTCCCGACGATCTGAATCAACGTTGTTCGTCGTTCCCGGTGCTCCGCACCGGGCTTGATCCTGTTTGGGAGTGCCCATGAAAAAATTCATTCTTGCGGCGGCGCTGTGCGCGCTCGCCACTCCAGTTTTGGCTGCACCGCAGTCGCAGGAACTCGACGCGCTGCGCGCCGAGTTCGAACAGAAATTCAACGCCCTGCAAACCGATTACGAGGCGCGCCTCAAGGCGCTCGAAGGCCGTGTGCAGGCGGCGGAGGCGCAGGCCGGCACCGCACAGGCGACCGCTCAGAGCGCTGCCGCTACTGCAGAACAGACAGCACGGGCGACGCCGCCGCCCGAACCGCCGTCGAACGCCTTCAACCCCGATATCTCGTTGATTCTGCAGGGCGCTTACAACGATCGTGCCGGCGGCGAGCGGCCGATCAGCGGTTTTCTGCCGGCAGGCGAGCATGCGCACGCCGAGCGCGGTTTCACGCTGGACCACACCGAACTGGTCATGAGCGCCAACGTCGATCCCTATCTGCGCGGGTTTCTGAACCTCGCGTTTCTGGACGAGGAGGTGGAGGTCGAGGAGGCCTGGTTCCAGAGCCTGCACCTGGGCCAGGGTTTCACCGTCAAGGGTGGGCGGCTGCGTTCGGGCATCGGCTACCAGAACGAGAAACACCCCCACGCCTGGGACTTCGCCGACAACAACCTGGTCTACGAGGCATTGTTCGGCGAGGGACTGCTGCAGGACGGCCTGCAACTGCGCTGGCTGGCGCCGACCGAGCTGTTTTTCGAACTCGGCGCCGAGGTGGCCAAGGGGCAGTTTTTCCCCGGCTCGGATGAGGGCGCGGACAAGAACGGCGCCGGCAGTTGGGCGGCCTTCGCGCACCTGGGGGGCGATGTCGGCGTCTCGCACAGTTGGCGTACCGGTCTTTCGTATCTCAAGGCGCGGCCACGCGAGCGCGAGGGCTGGGTGGATGACCTGAACGACGTGGAGGCGCTGACGCTCTTCTCGGGCGACTCCAAGACCTGGCTGGCGGATGTCGTCTGGAAATGGGCGCCGAACGGCAACCCGCGCGAGCGCAATTTCACCTTCGCCGCCGAGTACTTCCAGCGTGATGAGAACGGCGATCTGACCTGCACCGACAACCGCGCCGAGGGCGGCGCCTGTCTCGACCTGACCGACCGCTACGACAGCGACCAGTCCGGCTGGTACGCCCAGGCGGTGTATCAGTTCATGCCGCGCTGGCGGGTCGGCACCCGCTACAGCCGGCTGTCGAGCGGTTCGACCGATTTCGGCACCAACGCCGCGAGTCTGGATGGTTCCAGCCATCACCCGGAGCGCTGGAGTCTGATGACCGACTTCTCGTCGTCGGAGTTCTCGCGCTTTCGCCTGCAATTCAACCGCGACGAGGCGCTGGTGGGTGACCCCGACGATCAGGTCATCCTGCAATACATCATGAGCCTAGGCCCGCATGGCGCCCACCGCTTCTGAGGAGATCGCCATGAGAAGTCTGTTCCTATCTGCTTTGTTGAGCTTCTTGCTGATCGCCCCGGCGCAGGCGGCGCTGCGCGTGCTCGCCTGCGAGCCCGAGTGGGCGGCGCTCACCCGCGAGCTGGCCGGTGATCTGGCGCAGGTCGACTCCGCCACCACCGCGCTGCAGGACCCGCACCGCATCGAGGCGCGGCCCTCGCTGCTGGCCAAGGCGCGGCGCGCCGATCTGCTGGTCTGCACCGGCGCCGAGCTGGAGGCGGGCTGGCTGCCGCTGCTCCAGCGCGAGGCCGGCAACGGCCGCATCCAGCCCGGCCAGCCGGGTTATTTCGAGGCGAGCGCGCAGGTGCCGCTGCTCGAGCGGCCGATCCAACTCGACCGCGCCCAGGGCGACATCCATGCCGCCGGCAATCCGCACGTGCAGCTCGACCCGCGTCGGGTCGCGAAAATTGCCCACGCGCTCGCCCAGCGTCTGGCGCAGCTCGATGCGGCCAACGCCGCACGCTATGCCGAGTACAACGCCGACTTCCAGGCGCGCTGGAGGACGGCCAGCGTGCGTTGGGACGAACAAGGCGCGCGCCTGAAGGGCGTGCCGGTGGTGGTGCACCACAAGAGCTTCAGCTATCTGGCCGACTGGCTGGGGCTGGCGGTGGTGGGTGATCTCGAACCCAAACCGGGCGTCGAACCCTCGGCGGCGCATCTGGCCGGGCTGCTGGAGAGACTGCGGACCCAGCCGGCGCGGATGGTCCTGCGCGCCGCCTACCAGTCAGCCCAGCCGTCGCAGTGGCTGTCGCAGAAAGCCGGCATTCCCGCCGTGGAGCTGCCCTATACCGTCGGCGGCGCGCCCGGCACGGACGACCTGTTCGGGCTGTTCGACGTCACGCTCGCCCGCCTGCTGGCAGCGGCGCCTTGAACCTCGGCGCGGTCGAGCCCGGCCTGCTGCTGCCGGCATTCGCCGCCGGCCTGCTGGTGCTGGCGAGCCACGTGCCGCTGGGCGGTGAGGTGCTGCGGCGCGGCATCATCTTCATCGATCTGGCCATTGCCCAGTTCGCCGGACTCGGCATCGTCGTCGCCAGCGCGCTCGGCTTCGAGGTAGGCGGCTGGCGCATGCAGCTCGCCGCCGTGCTGGCAGCGCTGGCCGGCGCGCTGCTGATGCGCGTGCGGGAGCGGCGCGCGCCGCAGCGGCTGGAGGCGCTGATCGGCGTCGGCTTCGTCACCGCCGCCTGCGCCGCCATCGTGCTGATGAGCCACGACCCGCACGCCGGCGAACACCTGCAGGAGCTGCTGGTCGGGCAGATTTTGTGGACCACCTGGGCCGACCTCTGGCCGCTGGCGCTGGTGACCACGGCGGTGCTGGCCGCCTGGTACGGACTGCGGCTGAAGCAATCGCCGCTCGGCTTCTACCTGCTGTTCGCCATCACGGTCACCGCCTCGGTGCAGGTGGTCGGCGTCTACCTGGTGTTCGCCAGCCTGATCGTGCCGGCGCTGGCGGCCGGCGGGCGGTTGACGCGTGGCTATGGGATCGGTGCCGCTGGCTACGCGCTGGGCCTGCTCGCCTCGGCGCTGTTCGACCTGCCGGCCGGGGCGGCCATCGTGCTGGCGCTGGTGGTGGCGAGCCTGGCCGCGGCCGGCCGCAGGTCCCGGTGATGGGCGCGGCGCTTCAGGGCGCGTCCCGGCACGGCTCCTCGGTCTGTTCGATCTCGATGGTGCTGTGCGCCAGCCGGTAGGGCGCCAGGGTCTCGGCCACCTGGGCCTTGATGTGCTGCTGAATGGCGTTGCTGATGGGTTCGTCGACATCGAGGTGGGCGGTGAGCACATGGCGCTCGCCATCCAGCGACCACAGGTGCAGGTGGTGGATGCCCACCACATGATCGAGCCCGCGCAGCCGATCGGCGATCTCGCCCTCCAGTCTCGGGTCGGGGCTGCCCTGGAAGAATAGCCGCGCGGTGCGGTCGAGATTGCGGATCACGTTGACCAGGATGATCGCGGTGAAGGCGATCGACAGCAGCGGGTCGAGTATGGGCCAGTCCACCAGCAGCAGGGCCACCGCGACCAGCAGGATCGCTGCCCAGCCCAGCACGTCCTCCAGCAGGTGCCAGTTGAGCACCCGCTCGTTGAGGGTGGCGCCGCCGCGGAGCTGCCAGGCGGCGGCGCCATTGACCGCGAGCCCCAGGAAGGCCAGCGCGATCATGCCGGGGGCGTGGGGCATGATGGGTGCGGTGAGGCGGGGGATCGCCTGGGTCAGCACCCAGATGGATCCGGCCACCAGGATCAGGCCGTTGACCAGGGCCGCGAACAGCGATAGCCGCCCCAGGCCGTAGCTGAATCCCGGCATTGCGCCGCGCTGCGCCAGCCGCTGCATCCACCAGCCGAAGGCAATGGCGCTGCTGTCGCCGAGATCATGCACCGCGTCGGCGAGGATGGCGGTGCTCTGGGTCCACCAGCCGCCAGCGAACTCGATCAGCGCGAAGCCGAAGTTGAGCCAGAAGGCGATGCCGATCGCGCGCCCGGCATCATGCCGGTGGGCGCCCCTGTGGGGGTGGACGGGGGCGGCGGCGTTGGGGTGCCGGTGGGGTTGCGACATCGGGATTGCCCAAGTCCGTGCTGGGCGCCCATGGTAGCCCCGGCGCCAGCCCGCCGGCACTGGGGCGGCCGGTCGACAGGCTGCTAGAATCCGGCGCGGATTCTGCCGGCAATAGACCCATGGAAACCTTCGACCGCCTGCTGACGGATGCCGGTGGCACCAGCCGCACCCTGACGCTGCCGTTCGAGCGCCGCCAGCGCTCGCGCCAGCGGGTGGTGCTCGACGACGGCAGCGAAGTCCAATTGCTGCTGCCCCGCGGTACCGTACTGCGCGACGGCGACTGGATCGCCGGCGCCGCCGCCGCGCCGGTGCGGGTGCGCGCCGCAGCCGAAGTGGTCTCGGTGGCCGCCAGCGCCGATGCCGCCCTGCTGCTGCGCGCCGCCTACCACCTCGGCAACCGCCACGTGCCGGTGCAGATCGGGCCGGGTTGGCTGCGCTATGGCCACGACCATGTCCTCGACGAGCTGTGCCGGGGCCTGGGGCTCGAGGTCAGCGCCGCGCAGTTGCCCTTCGAGCCGGAGGCGGGCGCCTATGCCGGCGGTGGTCACCTGCACCCCCATGTACATGACTGATGCACAGGACTGAATCCCTGGCACCACTGCTGCACCTGCTGCGGCTGGCCAGTCCGTCGCTGCCGGTGGGCGCCTTCGCCTGGTCACAGGGATTGGAGGCTGGGGTCGAGCTGGGTTGGGTGGACGGTCCCGAAACCTTCGCCGACTGGGTGGGCGCAGCGCTCGACCACGGCTTCGCCCAACAGGAATTGCCGCTGCTGCAGCGCCTCATCGCCGCGGATGACGCCGGGCGGCGGCGCTGGAACCGGCTGGCGCTGGCGCTACGCGAGACCGCCGAGCTGCGCGAGCAGGACGTCCAGGGCGGCGCCGCGCTGCTCCGCCTCGCCACGGCCACGGACATCGCCGCGGCCGCCGCCTGGCCGGACGACGAGCCGATCAGCCAGCTCACCGCCTATGCGCTGCACTGCGCGCAGCTCGGCATCGCGCATCCCGAGGCCGCGATCGGGCTGGTGTGGAGCTGGCTCGACAACCAGCTCGCCGCCGCGCTCAAGCTGGGCCTGTTCGGCCAGACCCGCGGCCAGCAGCTCGCGCTGGCGCTGCTGGCGCGGGTGCCGGCCATGATCGCGCGCGCCGCCGCGGTCGCCGACGCCGACATCGGACTCAGCCTGCCCGGCCAAGTGCTGGCCAGCATGTTGCACGAGCCCCAGTACAGCCGCCTGTTCCGTTCCTGAGCGGGCACCCAGAGAGGAGAATCCCATGCCGAAACAGGCCCTGCGCGTCGGCGTCGGCGGCCCGGTGGGCGCCGGCAAGACCGCCCTGGTGCTGCGCCTGTGCGAGGCGCTGCGCGAGCGCTGCGAGGTCGCCGTGGTCACCAACGACATCTATACCCGCGAGGACGCCGAGTTTCTCGACCGCCACCACGCGCTGCCTTCCGAGCGCATTATCGGCGTGGAGACCGGGGGTTGCCCGCACACCGCGATCCGCGAGGACGCCTCCATGAACCTGGCGGCGGTGGACGAGCTCAACCGTCGCTTTCCCGATCTCGACCTGGTGTTCATCGAGAGCGGTGGCGACAACCTGGCCGCCACCTTCAGCCCGGAGCTGTCGGACTTCACCATCTACGTGATCGATGTCGCCGCCGGCGACAAGATTCCCCGCAAGGGCGGCCCGGGAATCACCAGATCCGACCTGCTGGTGATCAACAAGATCGATCTCGCGCCCCATGTCGGTGCATCCCTGTCCGTGATGGAGCGCGATGCGCGCCGGATGCGCGGCGCGCGGCCGTTTCTGTTCGCCAACATGAAGGCGCGAGAAGGGCTCGACGCGATCATCGCCATCCTGGGTCGCGAAGCCGGGCTGGAGCTGGCGCCGCAGCCGGTTTGAGGGCTGCGCGTGGCGCCGGTATGGCATGGAAGCTGCCTTTGATCAGGACTGTCGGCCCGGCCGAGCCGGGTGCGGCATAACAATGGCTGATCTGAGGGAAATCCCATGACTATTCGCATTCGCGCCGGATCGGCGCGCCGCTTCGCGCGCAGCGCCGCCCAGACGGCCGCCGCCACCCTAGCTCTGACCTGGGGCGCGGCGGTACTGGCCGCGGACACCATCAAGGTCGGCGTGCTCCATTCACTATCCGGCACCAGGGCGATCAGCGAGACCACGCTCAAGGACACCGTGCTGATGCTGGTGGACGAGCAGAACAAGAAGGGCGGTCTGCTGGGCAAGAAACTCGAGGCCGTGGTGGTGGATCCGGCCTCGAACTGGCCGCTGTTCGCGGAAAAGGCCAAGGAGCTGCTGGCCAAGGACAAGGTCGATGTCATCTACGGCTGCTGGACCTCGGTGTCGCGCAAGTCGGTGCTGCCGGTGGTCGAGGAAATGAACGGGCTGTTGTTCTACCCGGTGCAATACGAGGGTGAGGAGTCGTCGAAGAACGTGTTCTACACCGGCGCCGCGCCGAATCAGCAGGCGATCCCTGCGGTCGACTATCTGATGAAGGACGTGGGCGTGAAGCGCTGGGTGCTGGCCGGCACCGACTACGTCTATCCCCGCACCACCAACAAGATCCTCGAAGCCTACCTCAAGAGCAAGGGCGTGGCCGCCGAGGACATCATGATCAACTACACGCCGTTCGGGCATTCCGACTGGCAGACCATCGTCGCCGACATCAAGAAATTCGGCTCTGCCGGCAAGAAGACCGCGGTGGTGTCGACGATCAATGGCGATGCCAACGTGCCCTTCTACAAGGAGCTCGGCAACCAGGGCATCTCCGCCGAGAGCATCCCGGTGGTGGCGTTCTCGGTGGGCGAGGAGGAGCTGTCCGGGTTCGATACCTCGCCGCTGGTGGGACATCTGGCCGCCTGGAACTATTTCATGAGCGTGGACACGCCGGCAAACGCCGCCTTCATCGAGCAATGGCACGCCTTCATCAAGGATCCCAAGCGGGTGACCAACGATCCCATGGAAGCCACCTACATCGGCTTCAATCTGTGGGTGAAGGCGGTGGAGAAGGCCAAGACCACCGAGGTCGATGCGGTGCGCAAAGCGATCTACGGCCTTTCGGTGCCCAACCTCACCGGCGGCAGCGCGGTGATGCTCCCCAACCACCACATCACCAAGCCGGTGCTGATCGGCGAGATCCAGGCCGACGGCCAGTTCGAGGTGGTCTGGCAGACCGACAAGGAAGTCCCCGGCGACGCCTGGACCGATCACCTGCCCGAGAGCGCCAAGATCACCGCCGATTGGCAGGATCCGGCGATCAACTGCGGCAACTACAACACCCAGACCAAGACCTGTTCCGGCCAGAACTACTGAGCGGAAATCGAGTTGGTCGCCATCGCGGCGCCCCGGTGTTCGGGGCGCCGCCCAGTCGGGGTGCACGATTTGATGAACCGCCACTGTACATTCAGGATCTGGCTCGGCGCATGCAGGATCTGGCTCGGCGCATGCAGGATCTGGCTCGGCGCATGCCTGCTGGCGCTGGCGGCGGTCGCCGAACCCGCCGCGCCGCCGGGTGCGGAGCTCCAAACTGCGGACTTTGAAACCTTGGCCCTGCGGCTCGGCACGGCCGGCTTCGGCGAAAAGCAGGAACTGGTCGAGCAGCTCGCCGCCGCCGCGGATCCGCGAGTGCCGGCGCTGCTCGAAGCCATGCTCGCCGGAGCCCTGTACCGGGATGTCGTCGGCGGCGGCATCGTCGCCCTCCAGGGCGATCGGCGCACGCCGCTGGCGGGAACCGTCCGCGCCGACGCGCCCGGGGCCGAGCTGCGCAAGATCACCGTCAACAACAGCCTGCGCAGTGCGTTGCGGCCGTTGCTCGCCACGACGCGCCTGCGTGCTCCCGATGCGGAGGTGCGCATCGCGGCCGCGCGCACCTTGACCGGCACCGCACCGGCGGCGCTCGCCGCCACCCTGGAGCGCGTGCGGGCCGACGAAGCGGATGCCCGGGTGCGCGACGCTCTCGACACTGCGCTCGCCAGTCTGCGCCTGGCCGATCCGGATCCCGCGGTGCGCGCCGCCGCCATCGCGGTGCTCGCCCGGCAGAGCGACAAGGCGATCCTGACGCTGCTCGAACAGCGCATGGCAGTGGAGCAGGATGCCGAGATTGCCGCCCAGCTCGGCAAGGTGATTGCGTCGCTGCGCGCCCGCGAGCAGGCGTTCGCCCTCGTCGGCGATCTGTTCTTCGGCCTCAGCCTGGGCTCGGTCCTGCTGCTCGCCGCGGTGGGTCTGGCGATCACCTTCGGCGTCATGGGGGTGATCAACATGGCCCACGGCGAGATGATCATGCTGGGCGCCTACACCACCTATGTGGTGCAACTGCTGATGCCAAACCACATCGAGTGGTCGCTGGCGGTGGCGGTGCCGGCGGCCTTTCTGGTGGCCGCCCTGGTGGGCGTCGCCATCGAGCGCGGCGTGATCCGCTTTCTCTACGGCCGGCCGCTGGAGACGCTGCTCGCCACCTTCGGTATCAGCCTCATCCTGCAGCAGCTGGTGCGCACCATCTTTTCGCCGCTCAACAAGTCGGTGATCACGCCCCAGTGGCTGAGCGGCTCCTGGCAGGTCAACGGCATGCTGTCGCTGACCTACAACCGGCTGTACATCATCCTGTTCGCCCTGGCGGTGTTGCTGGCCCTGGTGGCGCTGCTGCGCCGGACGCCGATCGGCCTGCAGATGAGGGCGGTGACCCAGAACCGGGCCATGGCTGGTTCCATGGGCATCCGCACCGGGCGGGTCGATGCCCTGACCTTCGGGCTGGGCTCGGGCATCGCCGGCATCGCTGGGGTGGCACTCAGCCAGCTCACCAATGTGGGCCCCAATCTGGGGCAGGCCTACATCATCGATTCCTTTCTGGTGGTGGTGTTCGGCGGCGTCGGCAACCTGTTCGGGACCTTCGTGGCGGCCATGGGCCTGGGCGTGGTGACCAAATTCGCCGAGCCGCTGGTCGGCGCGGTGCTGGCCAAGATCCTGATCCTGGTGTTCGTGATCCTGTTCATTCAGTGGCGTCCCCGCGGGCTGTTCGCCCTCAAGGGCCGGTTCGTGGGAGATTGACGATGGCCGCTGCGGAACGCTCCGGATGGTTCGGTGATGTCGCCAGCCGCTGGCTGCTCGGCCTGCTGGCCACCGTGATCCTGGTGGTGCCGGTGCTCAATCTCGCCGTGCCCGACAGCTCGCCCCTGCACCTGTCCAGCTACTGGGTTTCCCTGCTCGGCAAATACCTGTGTCTGGCGCTGCTCGCCCTGGCGCTGGATCTGGTGTGGGGTTACGCCGGCATCCTCAGCCTCGGCCACGGCGCCTTCTTCGCCCTCGGCGGCTACGCCATGGGAATGTACTTGATGCGCCAGATCGGCGACCGCGGCGTCTACGGCAACCCGCTGCTGCCCGACTTCATGGTGTTCCTGAACTGGCAGGAACTGCCCTGGTATTGGTACGGTTTCGACAGCTTTGTGTTCGCCGCGCTGCTGGTGGTGCTGGTGCCGGGCGCGCTGGCCTTCGCCTTCGGCTGGTTCGCGTTCCGCTCGCGAGTCACCGGCGTGTACCTGTCGATCATCACCCAGGCGCTCACCTTCGCGCTCATGCTGGCCTTCTTCCGCAACGATATGGGATTCGGCGGCAACAATGGCCTCACCGACTTCAAGGACATCCTGGGTTTCAGCCTGGCAGCACCGGGCACCAAGAATGCGCTGTTCATCGCTTCCGGCCTGGCACTGATCGGCGGCTATCTGCTGTGCCGCCGCGTGGTCG
>JADLCO010000058.1 GCA_020847115.1 Pseudomonadales bacterium
GATGAAGTTGGTGGTGCCGTCGAGCGGGTCGATGATCCACACGCTGTCCGGATCGCGGCCCGGGATGTTGCCCGACTCCTCGCCCAGAAAGCTGTGGTCCGGATAGGCGCGGCGCAGGTGTTCGATAATCAGCTGCTCCGAGGCGCGGTCCACTTCGGTGACGAAGTCATTGTGGCCATTGGCGTCGACGCGGACCCGGTCGAGCCGCCCGCTGGCGCGCTGGATCAGATCCCCGGCCGCGCGCGCGGCGCGCAGGGCAATGGTCAGCATGGGTTCCATTGCGGTGTCCGGAGGAAAGGCGGGGCGCGCATTCTAGCAGCTCGCCCGATGGCGACGGCGGCGCAGTGCGGGCTGCGCCCGCGCCGGCCGTTCGCCACAGGGCTGCCGCCATGGGCGGCTCTGCTACACTGCACCATCCCTTGCGTGCGAAAGCGATGCCCGGCAATTTTGCGAACCTGCGGGTGGTGCTGGTCAATACCAGCCACCCCGGCAATATCGGCGCCGCCGCGCGGGCCATGAAGAACATGGGCCTCGACCGCCTCTACCTGGTCGAACCCCGCGAGTTTCCGGCGCCGCGCGCGCTGTGGCGGGCGGCGGGCGCGACCGATGTGCTGGCGCGCGCGGTGGTGGTCGCCAGCCTCGCCGAAGCCATCGCCGATTGTGGTCTGGTGATCGGCACCAGTGCCCGCGAGCGCCGCATCCCCTGGCCGCTGCTCGACCCCCGCGAGTGCGGGCAGCGCGCCTGGCGCGAGTCCGCGCAGCACCAGGTGGCGCTGGTGTTCGGCCGCGAGGACCGCGGCCTGACCAACGACGAGCTGGCCCAGTGCGGCTTCCACGTCCACATTCCGGCCAATCCCGAGTACAGCTCGCTGAACCTGGCGGCCGCGGTGCAGGTGCTGACCTACGAGCTGCGCATGGCGGCGCTGGGCGACGCCGGCGGCAGCGTGACCCAGACCTGGGACGTGCCCCGGGCCCGGGCCGAGGACATCGAGCACTACTTCGAGCATCTCGAGCGAGTGCTGGTCGAGATCGGCTTTCACGATCCCGCCAATCCGCGCCAGACCATGGCGCGGCTGCGGCGCCTGCTGGCGCGCATCCGCCCGGACCGCATGGAGCTGTCGATCCTGCGCGGCGTGCTCACCGCGATGCAGAACTTCGTCTGGCGCGCCCGCAGCGCGGAACGCGAGCGCGCCGCCGCCCCGGCGACCGGCGACGGGCCGGGGGGCTGACCTTGGGTCCACCGCGGTGAGGCTACCGGTCTATCTGGATTACGCCGCGACCACGCCGGTCGATCCGCGGGTGGCCGCGCGCATGGCCGGGTTTCTGACCGCCGAGGGGGTATTCGGCAACCCGGCGTCACGGGCGCACCGCTACGGCTGGCAGGCTGAGGCCGCGGTCGAGGAGGCGCGCGCCCAAGTGGCGGCGGCGGTCAACGCCGATCCCCGCGAGATCGTCTGGACCTCGGGCGCGACCGAGTCCGACAACCTGGCGCTGAAGGGCTGCGCGGCTTTTTACCGGGCGCGCGGCCGGCACCTGGTCACCTCCCGTATCGAGCACAAGGCGGTGCTCGACACCTGCGCCTGGCTCGAGACCCAGGGCTTCGAGATCACCTATCTCGATCCGGACGCGGACGGTCTGATCGCGCCGGCCGCGGTTGCCCGGGCGCTGCGCCCCGACACCATTCTGGTGTCGATCATGCACGTCAACAACGAGCTCGGCACCATCAACGACATCGCCGCGATCGGTGCCCTGTGCCGGGAGCGCAAAGTGCTCTATCACGTCGATGCCGCGCAGAGCATCGGCAAGGTTGAAGTCGATCTGGCGGCGCTGCCGGTGGATCTGCTGTCGCTGTCCGCGCACAAGGCCTACGGCCCCAAGGGTATCGGCGCACTCTATGTGCGGCGCAGCGGCGCAGTGCGCCTGCAGCCGCAGATGCACGGCGGCGGGCATGAGCGCGGCCTGCGCTCGGGCACATTGCCCACGCACCAGATCGTCGCCATGGGCGAGGCGTTTCGCCTGGCGGCCGCCGGACTGGCCGCCGACCGCGACCGCCTGGAGACATTGCGCGCGCAATTTCGCGCCGCGCTTGCCGAGCTGCCGGGCGTATATCTGAACGGCTCGCGCCGCCGGCGCGTGCCCGGCATCGTCAACCTGAGCTTTGCCGGCATCGCGGGCGAATCCCTGCTGCTGGGACTCAAGGACGTCGCGGCTTCCTCGGGCTCGGCCTGTACTTCGGCGAGTCTGGAGCCGTCGCACGTGCTGCGTGCGCTGGGCGTCCCGGATGAGCTCGCCCATGCCACCCTGCGTTTCAGCTTCGGCCGCTTCACCGGTGCGGAAGAGATCGAGCGCGCCGCGGCGGCGGTGCGCGCCGTAGTCGCCGGCCTGCGCGGCGGGGCGACGGAGGATTCGCGCGCTGTGGCACAGCCTTGGTGGGCAGGGGAGGATGCGCCCGCCTAGCCGCGCGTTGGCCCGGCGGCCACCGGCTTGGGAACTGGCCTCCGCCGGCGCGGGCGCTCGGCTATACTCGGGCGCGCCGGACCGGCGCCGGCTCGACCGGATTGGGTGGTCCCCCCCCCCCACGGCCGAGCGGTAATGCAAGCTCAGGAGCGATCCATGGGTGATCCCGGGTGCGAACTGTATCGGCGCGTGGTCGAAACCGCCCCCTTCGGCGTGCTGTTCTTTGCCTATGGCCTCTGCATCGAGGCCAATCCCGAGGCCTTGCGGCTGCTGGGCGGTACGCGTGCGCAACTGATCGGCCACCGCCTTGAGGGCGCCCAGGCGGACGAATCGGTGGCCTTCGCCTCGTTCAAGGAACGGGTGCGCAACGCCCTCGCCGCCGGCGAGGAGCAGTGCGTTTGGGAGCTGCGCTCCGCCGGCGAGCGGCTGCGCTGTCTGCTGCACCTGCGGCCAGGTGCTGGCATGCAGCACCACGAACTGGTGGTGACGTTGCATTCGTTTCCACTGACCGACGCGGCGCCGATCCCCCGGGCGCCCGCAGTGCGGGAGCTGCCGCCGGTCGGCGGAATGTATGGCTCGGAGCCCCGGTTGGAGACCGAAGGGCCCGCTTCGGCATACCGGGACCCCTTGACCCAGCTGCCCACGCGGCTGGCGCTGCTCGAGCACCTGCGCGCGCGACTCGGTACCGGCGACGAAGGGCGCTGCGCCGCGCTGATGCTGTTCGACGTCGACCACTTCAAGGACATCAACGATTCCTGGGGGCACGACCTGGGCGATCGCCTGCTGGGGAAAATCGCCGCAGCTCTGCATCGCCACTGGGTAGTCGACGGGCCTCCCGGATCCTTCCTCGCCCGCCAGGCGGGCGACGAATTCCTGCTGTTCGTGCCCGATCTCGCCGACAGCCTCACCGAGGCGGCGATGAAGGCGCGGGTGCTCGCCGATGCCCTGCGCAAGCAGCTCGCCACCCCCGTGTTTCTCGAGGGCACCGAGTTTGCGCTGACGGCCAGCATCGGCATCGCCCTGCTCGGCGATGCCGGGCGCGATGCGGAACTGGCGCTGCAGTATGCCGATACCGCGATGTACGAGGCCAAGCGCAAGGGGCGCAACGGCTGCGCGTTCTTCGATCGCGGCATCGCCGCCAAGGCGCAGCGCCAGGTGGCACTCAATACCCGCCTGCGCAAGGCGGTGGACAACCAGGAATTCGCGCTCTATGTCCAGCCGCTGGTCGGGATTGCCGACAATCGCCTGATCGGCGGCGAGGTGCTGCTGCGCTGGATCAACTGCGACCGGGTCACCAGCATGCCGGCGGAATTCGTGCCCCTGCTGGAAACCTCCGGCCTGATCGTCGAAGTCGGCCACTGGGTGATCCGCACCGCCTGCGAAGTGCTGCGGGGCTATCTGGATGCAGGCCTGTGGCGCCACGACATGCAGCTGCACATCAACGTCAGCCGGCGCCAGTTTCGCGACCCGCGCCTGCTCGACGTGATTCGCCACAGCCTGCAGAGTTACGCCATCGAACCCGGCGCGATCGCCTTCGAGATCACCGAGTCCCTGGCCATGGAGGACATCGAGGACACGATCGCGACGATGCGCGCGATCAAGGCCTTGGGGGCACGCTTTGCGATCGACGACTTCGGGGTCGGCCATTCGTCCCTGAGCGTGCTGCGCCGGCTGCCATTCGACTGGCTCAAGATCGACCGCGAGTTCGTCCGGCATCTGCACCGGGATGCCGACGCGCGGGGCATCGTCGAGGCGATTCTCGCGGTCTCGCGGCAATACGGACTCAAGGTCACCGCCGAGGGGGTCGAAGATGGCGCCGCGCTGGAGCTGCTGCGCCGGCTGGGTTGCGACAGCTATCAGGGCGCGCTCTACAGCATGCCGGTCCCGGTGGACCGGTTCGAGCGGGTGCTGTCCGGGGCGGACGCGGCGTGATGGCGTTGGCATTTCTTGTCCCCGGAGGGCGCAGCAGAGTAGAATCCGCGCCTTTTCCATCGGGGCGGACGCTGGCACGCCGGTGCGCCCGGATCATCGGAGTGATAATTCATGGCCGTTCAGCGCACGCTTTCCATCATCAAGCCCGATGCCGTGGCGAAGAATGTCATCGGTGAGATCATCGCCCGGTTCGAGCAAGCCGGCCTCCGGGTGGTGGCCTGCCGCATGCTCAGCCTGTCGCGGGAGCAGGCCGAAGGCTTTTACGCCGAGCATCGGGAACGGCCGTTCTTCGGCGACCTGGTGGCCTTCATGACCTCCGGTCCGGTGGTGGTGCAGGTGCTGGAAGGGGAAAATGCAATCGCTCTCAATCGGGAACTCATGGGCGCGACCAACCCGCGCGACGCGGCGCCCGGCACCATCCGCGCCGATTTCGCCGAATCCATTGACGCCAACGCCGTGCATGGATCCGACTCGGCGGCATCCGCGGCGCGGGAAATCACCTACTTCTTCAATGGCGGCGAAATCTGTAGTCGTTGATCCCGTCGCGGCCGGGCGCCGGGAGCCAGCTTCCCGGGCCGGGGCCGCTGGCGCCAGTGCCGCCCGGCGATCCCGGCCGGAAGCGGCTTCGCGTCTCAATTCCTGTTTTTGCCCGAGGTGGGCGGTATGAGCAAAGTCAATCTGCTCGGCCTGACCGCCGCTCAGCTCGGTCACTTCTTCGAGTCCATCGGCGAGCGCCGCTTTCGTGCCGTCCAGGTGCTCAAGTGGATTCACCAGCGCGGCGCGACCGATATCCTCGCCATGACCGACCTCGGCCGGGCATTGCGCGACAAACTCGCGGCGCTCGCCGAGATCCGCCCGCCGGAGGTCGTCAGCCAGCAGGACTCCGCCGACGGCACCTGCAAATGGCTGATCCGGGTCGACGGCGGCGATTGCGTCGAAACCGTCTACATTCCCGAGCGCGGCCGGGGTACCCTGTGCGTGTCCTCGCAGATCGGCTGCGTGCTGGACTGCAGCTTCTGCGCCACCGGCAAGCAGGGGTTCAACCGCGATCTCACCGCGGCGGAGATCGTCGGTCAGCTGTGGATCGCCAAGCGGGCGTTCGGCAGCTTCGCCGGGCAGGAAGGGCGCCGGGTGACCAACGTCGTGATGATGGGCATGGGCGAGCCGCTGCTCAACTTCGACAACGTGGTCGCGGC